>NZ_VRUT01000120.1:0-15086 GCF_008039465.1 Methylobacterium sp. WL120
GGCGGGCGGCGCGGCCGGGGGCTGGTCGACGAGAGTGCCGATCAGGTCGAGGAGCGCCCGGTACTCGGGGCCGCCGGCGCCGGCGCGCAGGAAGGCGCCGACGGGGGTCTCGGAGGTGCGGCCGCCGGACGACGCGTTCGGCTCGTGCAGGATGGCGACCTCGGCGCCGTCCGCGCGGCGGAGCCACCAGCGGTCGCCGTTCTCGCTGGCGTGGATCAGGCGTCGATCGGTCTTCATGGGGTCGCTGTCCTGGTTGGCACGGACGGAGAAGTCGGCGGGCGCGGTTTCGCTCCCGTACCTCAGGCGCCTGCCTGCCGCCGGTCGAGGCTGTGGGTGAGCTGGTCTGCGAACTTCGCCGCCGCGACGGAGAGCAAGCGCCCGCGCAGCTGCCCGAGGATCATCACCATCGGGTCGAGGTCGCGCGCGTCGATCGGACGGCTGGCGAGGCGCAGGTCGTCGGGGATGCCGCTCGGCACCTGGAGGCTCACGGCCTCCTCGCGCAGAACGAGGTTGCGCAGGAACTCGAGCGAGCTCGACTCGACCACCGGCCCGAGCGGCACGCCCTTCCGCGCCAGGGCCTGCTCCAGGTGCAGGCGGATCGCCAGCGACCGGTCGGGCAGGGCCATCGCATGGGCGAGGCAGTCGCGCAGGCGCACCGGCCCGGCCTCCCGGGCGAGGGGATGGCCGGCCCGCATCAGCGCGCAGAGCGGCTGGCGGCAGGAATACAGCACGTGCAGGTCGGCGGAGGGCGGCGGCTGCAACACTAGGGCTAGGTCGGCCTCGAAGGCGGTCAGCGCCGCCACCGCCTGGACGTGGTCGCGCACCTGCACC
This sequence comes from Methylobacterium sp. WL120, assembly GCF_008039465.1. Lineage (NCBI taxonomy): Bacteria > Pseudomonadati > Pseudomonadota > Alphaproteobacteria > Hyphomicrobiales > Methylobacteriaceae > Methylobacterium > Methylobacterium sp. WL120. The sequence continues at coordinate 832 of NZ_VRUT01000120.1, forward strand.
GTGAACCCGACCTGCGGAAACCGCTCGCGGTAGGCCTGGACCTCCTCCGGCACCACCTGCGTGACGAAGGCCTGGCTGCAGGCCAGCGCCACGTGCCCGCGCCGGACCCCGGAGAGGTCGGCGATCTGCGAGCGCACACGCTCGAGGTCGGCGAGCTGGTCGCGCACGTGCCGGACCAGCAGCTCGCCGGCCGCGTTGAGCCGCATCCCCTGCGCCAGCCGCTCGAAGATCGGCGTGCCGAGTTCGTACTCGATGTCCTGGACTTGGCGCGTTAGCGCCGAGGGGGCGATGTTGAGGCGCTCGGCCGCCCGGCGGATCGAGCCGCTGCGGACGATTTCGGCGATGCAGGCCAGCGTCCGGGTGTGCTTCATCGCAGATCCCCGCCTCGGGCGCGCTTCGGACGGCCCATACCAACCAGCTAGACCGCCTGTTGCCGAAAGCGCAACAGCCCCATCCCGAATGAGCACTCGTTAGCAACGGCAGGGGGATCTACGCTTCGTACCGTCGCCGTTCCCCGCCTCGCCGGCCTCGGAGTGAAGCCATGATCGCCCGCCGCACCCTCCTTGCCGGCCTCGGGGCCGGGCTCGTCTCGGCGCCCTTCGTGGCCCGCGCCGCCGCGCCGGTGACGATCCGCATGGGCTCGCTCAAGCTGATCCATTCGATCGCGCCATACTTCTACGAGCGCTTTACGCCGGCGGGCTACGTGGTCGAGGTGATCCCGTTCGAGAGCCCGACCGAGTGCAAGAACGCGGTGGTCACCAAGTCGGTGGATTTCGGCACCTTCGGCATCGCCTCGGCGACCCTGGGCGCGGCCGCCGGCGAGCCGCTAACGGTGATCGCCTCGACCTGCAACGGCGGCATGGCGATCATCTCCAAGAAGGATTCCGACGTCCGCGCGGTCAAGGACCTCAGGGGCAAGCGCATCGCCCTGTGGCCCGGCTCGACGCAGGAGGTGTTCGCCCTCGAGCGCATGCGCATGGAGGGGCTCTCGATCAAGGACATCGTGCCGGTGCGCATCTCGTTCTCGGAGATGCACATCGCCTTGGCGCGCGGCGACATCGACGCCTATGTCGGCGCCGAGCCGGCCCCCGGCGTCAGCCTGTCGAGCGGCGTCGGCCAGCTCGTCGAGTACCCCTACGGCACCGAGATGGGCTCGCTCAACATGGTGTTCGGCACCCATCGCGACACGATCGCGGGCAAGCCCGACCTCGTCCGCACCATGCTGGAAATCCACCGCAAGGGCACCGAGTTCGCCGCCAAGAACCGCGACGCGATGATCGACATGGCGGTGATGAAGCTCGGCCAGAAGCGAGAGGCTTTGGTGGTCTCGGCTCCCAACGTCGACCTGACGTGGAAGCTCGGCCCGGACGAGGTGAAGAAGGCCGAGGCCTACGCCCGGCACATGCTCGCCCTCAAGCAGATCAAGCGCCTGCCGGAGCCGGGCTTCGTCGACACCACGTTCGTCGACGCGATGCGGGACGCGTGACATGAGCGCGACGACGGCGACGGAGGCGGACGTGGCCGCCGCGGGCGACGCGGCGCTCCCCCTCTCCCGCACCGGAGAGGGCACCCGCGTTCCACGCCGTCGCACCAAGGACATCCTGCAGCGCATCAAGGGCGCCGCCCTCGCGCTGGCCCTGCCCCTCGCGCTCGCCCTCGTCTGGCACCTCGCCACGGTCGGGAAACCCTACAGCCTGATCCCGCCGCCGGCCGAGGTCTGGACCGAGATGCGCGACCTCGCCGTCGGCGGCGTCAACGACGACGCGTTCAGCGGCACGCTGTGGACGCATCTCGCGGCTTCGCTCGCCCGCGTCTTCGGCGGGTTCGCGCTCGCGGCGGCCGCCGCCCTGCCGCTCGGGCTGTTGATCGGCCGGGTGCCGCTGATGCGGGCGCTCCTCGACCCGACCTTCCAGATCCTGCGGCCGGTGCCCGTCACCGCCTGGCTGCCGCTGGCGATGATCCTGTTCGGGCTCGGGCCGCGCTCAGCCTACTTCCTGGTGTTCCTCGGAGCGTTCTACCCGATCCTCGTCAACACGATCTTCGGCGTGCGCGCGGTCGAGCCCCGGCTGTTCGAGGCCGCCGCCATGCTCGGCTGCACCGGCCCGGCACAGTTCGCCCGCGTGGTTCTGCCCGCCGCCCTCCCATCGATCTTCACCGGGTTGCGCCTCGGCCTCGGCTTCGCCTGGGTGGTCATCGTCGTCGGCGAGATGACCGGCGTCCAGACGGGCCTCGGCGCGATCATCATGGAAGCGCGCCAGCTCTCGCGCACCGAGATCGTCATCTGCGGCATGGTGGTGATCGGCGTCGCCGGGTTCATCTCCGACCGGATCGTCATGGAGATCGGTCGCCGCCTGCTCTCGTGGAGCCCCGCGCATGGTTGAATCCGATGGCTGATCCAACGATCCCGATCGTCGACGTCCGCGACGTCTCGAAGACCTACCTGTCGCAGGGGCGCCGGACCGAGGCCCTGCGCGGCGCCAACCTCACCGTCCAGCGCGGCGAGTTCGTCTGCCTTCTCGGGGCGTCGGGCTGCGGCAAGTCCACTCTGCTGCGGATCGTGGCCGGCTTCGAGGCCACCACCGCCGGCGAAGCGCTGATGTGGGGCAAGCCGATCCCCGGACCCGGCCCGAGCCGGGGCATGGTGTTCCAGGATTACGGCCTGTTCCCGTGGTTGACCGTCCGCGACAACATCGGCTTCGGCCCGAAGTCGCGCGGCCGCCCCGCCGCGGAGGTGCGCGAGACAGCCGCGCGCTACATCGACCTCGTCGGCCTGGGCCAATTCGCCGACGCCTACCCGCACCAGCTCTCGGGCGGCATGAAGCAGCGCGTGGCCATCGCCCGCGTGCTCGCCAACGAGGCCGAAGTGGTGCTGATGGACGAGCCGTTCGGGGCGCTGGACGCGATGACCCGCGAGCGGCTGCAGGACGAATTGCTCGAGCTCTGGAGCCGAACCGGCCTCACGGTGCTGTTCGTGACGCACGCCATCGAGGAGGCGATCGTGCTCGCCGACCGCATCGTGCTGATGTCCCCCGGCCCCGGCCGGATCGAGGCGGTGCACACGGTCGACCTCCCCCGCCGCCGCGACGTCTCGAGCCCCGCCTTCAACGACGTTCGCCGCATGCTCTCGGCCCAGCTCCACAGCCACCACGCGCCGAAGGCCGCATGAGCGAAATTCCGCGCACCGACCGGCGTCGGCCGGAAAACCGCCTCGCCTATCGTGCCGCGATCGACCGGCCGCGCCTCGCACTGCCCGGGGCCAAGGCCGTCGCGGTCTGGCCGGTGGTCAATGTCGAGCACTGGCTGATCGACCATCCGATGCCGCGCCAGATCCTGGTGCCCCCGACCGCGGCCACCCTGCTGCCGGACGTGCCCAACTGGGCGTGGCATGAATACGGGATGCGCGTCGGCTTCTGGCGCTTCCTCGAAGCTTTCGCAGTGCGCGGCATCCGGCCGACCCTGTCGATCAACGGCTCGGTCTGCACCGCCTATCCGCGGGTCGCAGCCGCCGCGCACGCAGCCGGCTGGGAGTTCATGGCCCACGGCTTCGAGCAGGGGCCGACCCACCGGATCGAGGACCAGCCCGGGATGATCGCCCGCACCGTCGCCGCGATCCGCGATCTCACCGGCGCGGCGCCGCGAGGCTGGCTCGGGCCGGGCCTCACCGAGACGCTGGACACCCCAGACCACCTCAAGGCGGCAGGCATCGAATATGTCGGCGACTTCGTGGTCGACGATCGGCCCGCGCGCATCGCCACCGCGCACGGGCCGCTGGTGGCGATGCCCTATTCGGTGGAGCTGAACGACATCCCGCTGCTCGCGATCCAGCATCATCGCGCCGACGAGTTCGTGGAGCGGGCGCTGGCGCAGTGCGACCGCCTCGCCCGGGAAGCTGTCGGCGACGGGCCGCTGTCGGGCGCGAAGATCATGAGCTTCGCCATCCACCCCTACATCACCGGGGTGCCCCACCGCATCGGGCTGCTCGAACGCCTGCTCGACGCGCTGCTCGCCCGGCCGGACGTGGTGTTCCTGCAGGGCGGCGAGCTGCTCGACTGGTACCTGGGGACCGGCGACGATGCCTGAGACGATGGATTGGCGAGACCTCGACCGCTCGGACTTGAGCCGGGCCTACGACAATTCCGGCGCGGTGGCCGACAGCGCCGCGATCGTCGCCGGCTGGCGGACGCGCAGCGCCGCGTTCCGCGAGGCCCAAGTCGACGCGCTCGACCTCGCCTACGGGCAGGGCGAGCGCCAGCGCATCGACGTGTTCCGCTGCGGCCGGCCGAGCGCACCGATGCTGGCCTTCCTCCACGGCGGCTACTGGCAGCGCAACGATCGGCGCGGCTTCTCCTGCATGGCCGAGGGGCCGCTGGCGCGCGGCCTCGACGTGGCGCTCGTCGGCTACACCCTGGCGCCGGAGGCGCGCCTGACGGACATCGTCGCGGAAGCCCGCGCCGCGCTGGCGCTGCTGCGGGCCGAGGGCGGCGGGCGCTGGCTCGTGGTCTCGGGCTGGTCGGCCGGCGGGCACCTGGCCGCCGCGGTCGCCGACGCGGCCGACGCGGCCCTCGCGATCTGCGGCATCTTCGACCTCGCGCCGATCGCCGGCACGACCCTGAACGACGCGCTGGCCCTCTCCACCGAGGAGATCGAGACGCTCTCGCCGGTCCGCCACCTGCGCCCGGGCACGCCGCCCGTCGCGGTGGTGTACGGCGGCGACGAGCTCTTCGAACTCCGCCGCCAGTCCGACGCCTACCACGCCGCCCGCGGTGCCGCGGGGCTGGACGGGCCGCTGATCCCGGTGCCGGGCGCCAACCACTTCACCGTGCTCGACGCACTGATCGACCCCGACGGCGTCATCAGCCGCACGGCCGCGCAGCTCGCCGGATTGTAGGCCCCCGACAGAGGCCCCTTCCCAGCAGATCGACCCGACGAGACGCCCCATGCCCCCGTTCCCGACGATCCCCGCCCTGCACGCGGCCTACGCCGCCGGAGAGGACCCGCGCGCGATCCTGGCGGAGGTGTACCGCCGCATCGCGGACGCCGACGATCCCGGCATCTTCCTCGCCCTCGTGCCGGAGCCGGAAGCCGCGGCGGCCCTGGTCGCCCTCGGTCCGTTCGATCCGGGGACGCGGCCGCTCTGGGGCATCCCGTTCGCGGTGAAGGACAACGTCGACGTCGCCGGGATGGCGACGACGGCCGCGTGCCCCGACTTCGCCTACACCGCGACCGAGACCGCCCACGCGGTCGAAAAGCTTCTGGCGGCGGGCGCGATCCTCGTCGGCAAGACCAACCTCGACCAGTTCGCCACCGGCCTCGTCGGGGTACGCACACCCTATCCGGTGCCACGCAACGCGATCGATCCGGCCTACGTGCCGGGCGGCTCCAGCAGCGGCTCGGCGGTGGCGGTCGCCCGCGGCCTCGTCGCCTTCGCGCTCGGCACCGACACGGCGGGCTCGGGCCGGGTGCCGGCGGCCCTGAACAACGTCGTCGGCCTGAAGCCGTCGCTCGGCAGCGTCTCGACGCGCGGCATGGTTCCGGCCTGCCGCACGCTCGACACGCTCTCGGTCTTCGCCGGCACCGTGGCCGACGCCGACGCCGCCTTCCGGATCATGGCCGGCTACGACCTCGCCGACGCGTATTCCCGGCGACTGCCGCTGCCGGCGCCGTCGGCGATCCCGCCCGGCCTGCGCCTCGGCGTGCCGGATGCGCAGGGGCTGGATTTCGCCGGAGACGCCCTGTCGGAGGCGGCCTTCGCGGCGAGCCTTTCCGACCTCGAAGCACTCGTCGGCGCAGCGCGCCCGGTGGACTTTGCGCCGATGTTTTCGACCGCGCGCCTGCTCTACACCGGCCCCTGGGTGGCCGAGCGCTACCAGGCGATCCGCGACGAGATCGAGACGCGGCCCGAGATCCTGCATCCGACGACGCGGGCCGTGATCGAGAACGCGAAGGGTTTCTCGGCGGCGGACGCCTTCGGCGGGCTCTATCGCCTGGCCGAGCTGCGGCGTGCGGCCGACGCGGTCTGGGACGCGGTCGACGTGCTCGTCGTGCCGACCTTCCCGCGTCCGCGGACGGTCGCCGACCTCGCCGCCGACCCGATCGGACCGAACAGCGAGCTCGGCACCTACACCAACTTCGTCAACCTGCTCGACTGGTGCGCGCTCGCCGTGCCCGGCCGCTTCCGGGCGGACGGCTTCCCCGCGGGGGTGACGCTGCTTGCGCCCCGCGGCCGCGACGGGCTGATCGCGGCAATCGGCGCCCGCCTGCACGCGGCGTCCGGCGTGCCGATCGGGGCGAGCGCCGTGCCGGTCCCGGAGGCGGTCGCGCCGAAGGGGCCTCAGGGCGACGCAATCGAGCTGGCGGTGGTCGGCGCGCACCTGTCGGGCCTGGCCCTCAACGGCGAGCTGACCGGCCTCGGCGCCCGCTTCCTGCGGGCCGTCTCGACGGCGCCGGACTACCGCTTCTACGCGCTCCCCGGCGGCCCGCCGCATCGGCCGGGCCTGCTGCGGGTGGCGGCCGGCACGGGCACGGCGATCGAGACCGAGGTCTGGGCGCTCCCGCCCGAGGCCTTTGGCCGCTTCGTCTCGACGATCCCGAGCCCGCTGGGCGTCGGCACCCTGCGCCTTTCCGACGGCACGGCCCCGAAGGGGTTTTTGGTCGAGGCCGAAGGCGTCGTCGGCGCCGAGGAGATCGGGCGCTACGGCAGCTGGCGCGGGTTCCTGGCCCGCGCCGCCGGTTGATCCGGGCGAAACGCGCTACTTGAGGCTGGCGATCGCGCCGGCAAGGCCGTCGAGGGAGGTCGCGATGGTGACGGGGGGGGCGGTCTCGCTCCGGCGATAGCGTACGCGGACGGAGGCGCGCGCGGCGATCGCCTGGCGAAGGGCCTCGTCCACCGCCAGGAAGCCGAGGCAGAGGCTGGCGTTGCAGCTCTCCAGGCGGATCACGGTCTCTTGGACCGGGCCGAACGCCAGCCCCACGGTGCGAGCCGACCATGCGCCCACCGGCGCGCGCACCACGAAGACCGGTGCCCCCGCGCTGGTGGCCGCGAGCGACCAGCTGAAGGCGAAGGCCCCGTCTCCATCGACGATCGATTGCGAGGCGTTGCAGACCCGGCGATGGCGGCGCAAGTTCTCGTCGCAGATCAGGGTTCAGGTCGCGAAGGCCTGGATCATCCGGCGCGTATCGCCCGGCGCCTCGCCGGGCGGCGGCGCGCCCTCGGGCGGGTGGACGCGATAGGCCGGCGCCGCGAACTGGGCGCGGGGCGGGTCGTCGGTGGAGACTGCGCCGCGCATCGCGAACGGCCCGAGGGCGCCGTCTCCGGCCGGGGCCGCGAGCGCGGGCGCCGCGAGTAGCATCCCGAGCCCGGCCGCGGCGGCGATGGCGTGTGCGCGCACGGCCCGCCTCAGTTGAGGGTGAAGCTGGCGCCGGCGCCGATCCCGAAGTCGCGTCCGGCGGCGACGCCGGTGGCGTTCACCCGCGCGGACCCGTCGGGAAGCGTGTAGCCGATGCCCATCGAGGCCGCGCCCTCGCCGCGCCAGACGCCGCCGCCGGCCGCCATGCTCAGCTTGCCCGGGCGGTCGTCGAAGCGGAGCGAGGCGGCCGCCAAGCCGATCGCCGCGCCGCGCCGCGCCTCCTGGCGGACCTGCCCGACCTCGTTCTGAAGGCCGGCGAGCTGGCTGCCGAAGGCGTTCGCCTGCTTCTCCAGCGGCGCGACGCGGGCGTCGGTGTAGGCGGTGCCGGCGGCGTAGCTCGCCTGCACCCGCTGGTCGGTGTAGGCGAAGCTCTGCGCCTTGGCGGTCGCGACCTGGGCCGTCACCTGCCCGAGGTTGGCGGCATCAGTGGGCTGCACCCCGGCCGCGACGTTGCGGATCAGAACCGGCTGGTTCGGGTCGCTGCCGGCCAGCGTCATCGACTGGCCGCGCCCGCCGGTCGCCGGGTCGACGTCGTACTTCACCACGAACGCGTCCACCGCCGCGAGCGCGTCGCCGACGCCGGAATAGGACCGGCCGCCGAGGGCGTAGGTCGGCCCGGTGAATCTGCCGTCGGCGGCGAAACCCGCTCCGCCGCCGAGGGCGCCGGCGAGGTTGCCGCCGACCGCGCGGAGCTGGCGCAGGTTGACCGCGTCGGTGTCCTGGGTGCCGCCGGCGACGTTGACGATCTGCCGCTCCGCGCCCTCCGCGCCGACCGAGACCGCGCCCGCGGTCGAGGCGACCGTGATCCCGGAGAACGCCTCGGCAGCCCCCGAGAGCCCGGCGAGGCTGTCGGTCGCGGTGGCCTGGGCGGCGGCACCGGTGCTGCGCACCGCGACGTAGCGGCTTCCGGCGGTGTTGAGGGTGGTCACCGCGGCATCGAGGCTGCCGAGCGCGGAGCCGACGTCGCCGAAGCTCGCGCCTTGGATCACGTAGCTCGGGGCGGTGACCGAGCCGTCGGCAGCCACGCTCGACCCGCCGCCGAGGCTCCTCGCAAGCGAAGCGGAGAGCCCTTAGACCTGCCCGCCGCTGACCGCGTCGGTGGAGCCCAGGGCGACCCGGCCGCCGGAGACGCCGGTGAGCGTTCGGGCCGTGCCGTCGCGGTCGGCGAAGCTCACCGTGGTGCCGTCGGTCTCGGCGCCGACGGTCAGGCCGCGGGTCGCGGCGTCCTGCTTCACGAGGCCGACGCTGCCGTTGGCCAATCCGGCCGACAGGCCGGCGACCGCCTGGTTCGTCGCATAGAGCTGGCCGCCGTTGACCGCCCCGTTGGAGCCCGCCGCGAGGGAGCCGGCGGAGACGCCGCTGAGCACACGGCCGGTGCCCGCGCTGTTGCGGAAGTCGACGAGCGCCCCGTCCGTCGCGGCTGCGACGCGGATCGCACGGCTCGTCGAGCCCTGCCGCACCAGGCCGAAGGTGCCGTCGTCGATGCTCTGGCGCAGCGCGTAGAGCTGGTCTCCGTTGACCGCATCGGTCGAGCCCGCGGCGAGGCTGCCCGGGGCGAGGCCGGTGATGCGGACCGCGGAGCCGACGGTCCCGGCGCGGCTCAGGTCGATGCTGGACAGCCGGTTGCCCGACCCGTCGGTGTCGTAGCGCAATGCGAGCTGGTCGAGAGCGCCGACGACGCCGGGCACGGTGGCGTAGGATCGTCCGTTGTAGGTGTAGCTCGGCGGCGTGTAGGTGCCGTCGCTGCCGAAGCTGCCGCCGAGCGCTGTCGCATTCTTGGTGACCCCGCTCCCGACCGAACGGAGCTGGCGGACGTTGACGGCATCTGTGTCCTGCTGGCCTCCGGCGATATTGGTGATCTGTCGCTCAGCCCCTTGTGCGCCGACCGACACTTCGCCGTTGGCGGAGGACAGGGTGTTGGTGGTAAAGGCCTCGGTGCCGCTGAGGCTGCCCCGCAGCGCCATCGAGCCGGCACCGAGCGCCACGGACCGCGCCTTCGTCGCCGAGGCTCCGCTGCCGACCGCCAGCGCCGAGCCGCCGACGGCCCTGGCGTTGTCGCCGATCGCGATGTTGCTGGCCGTCGGATTGCTCCCGGTTTCACCGGCGACGGAGAGGCGGCCCAGCGCCAGCGCGTCCTGTCCGTAGGCGCTGGCGATGAACCCGTGGGCGAACGAGAAGTCGCCGACCGCATAGGATTGTCATCCTAGATCGATGGCGACGGCGCCGAGCGCTTGGTTGTTCGTCCCGAGCGAAAGGGTCGAGCGGCCAGTAGCGATGTTGGCATAACCGATCGCGACGCCGTAGGAGCCGGCCGCGTCGTTGTTCGCGCCGATCGCGGTCGAGTTGAAGGTCCCGGTGCCGGCCGAGTTGTCGTAGCCGACGGCCACGCCGCCGGCGGCGCCGACCGTGGACTTCTTGCCGATCGCCGTGCCCGACGGCTGGGCGCCGGCACTGGTCTCCCCGGCGCCGGGCGGTGTGGTGCTGCCGTTCGCGCCGTTCTGGATGTTGCCGCCGGTCCCGGCCGCGGGGATGCCGACGCCGCTAGCATCCCGGTAATTGATGATGCCCTGGTTGTTCGTCGCCGACTGCGCGGAGGCGCCCGACCCGATCGCCACGGCACCGGCGCCAGCCGAGCTCGCGTTGTAGCCGCCGGCGAAGGACTCGTCGCCGGCGGCCGTCGCATTCGGGCCGATCGCGGTCGCGTTCGTTCCGGCCGACGTGGCGCCGGTGCCGGCATTGTAGGCTTGCGCCGAAGCCGAGGGCCAAGGTCAGCGCGCTCGAGGTCAGCAGGTGGCGATGCAGGCGCGCCGCAGGGCGGTCACAGGGTCGGTGGCTGGACGTGACGACCGGTGGTTCCTCGAAACACGCAACGAACAGAACGGGACGGGCAAGGCGGTGCCGCGAACATCCAGTCACGCGATGGGCGGATGCTCTCGGTCGATCGGGTCGGGCGGGCGTTCCGGCCATGCGCCTCGGAGGTCGGAAGGCGGATCATGCTTCGGGCAGGCGATCGCCCTAAAAAAACTTCCTTGTTCTCACGGCCCCTTCAGCGCTGTTTGCTGCATTCGGATTTGCGCTTCAGCGAACATTTGAGTCCAGCCGTGTCGTTTATGACGGGTCATGATTAAAATCATGCTACTCGCGGCGATGTCGGATCGGCGTCGCTCAGGGACACATCGGGGCCGCTTTCGCGATCCGGCCAGGGGGGCGGTGTGACGGCCGACGTTGGGGCCGGCGGTCGTCCCGTCGCGATCACGAATTGATCGGACGGGCGGGCCGGCGGGCGCGGACGGGCCGAATGCCGGCCTCAGCCTTCGACCACCGGGGGGCGAACTCGGATCGCGGACGGCCGCAGGGTTATCGTCTCCGCCGGGGGTTCTGGGCGGCCCCCGGCACGCTTTCGCCCCATTGATCGGCGACACGGCGCACCTCTTGCGGGACGGCACCATGGCAAGGGCATCACGGAAGGGCGTCGCGGAGCCCGCGCCCACGGCCCTGTGCCCCCATCCTGCCGTCGCCCCTGCCGAGCATCCAAGGATTTCGATGAGTCGTCGCCCGTCCGCGCGCAGCCGAATCGCCCGCGAAACGCGCCTGCACAGTCCGATCCGCTCGATGATCGCCGCCGGGCTGGCGGCGCTCCTGCTCGCCCCCGGCCTTGGTTGGGCGCAGTCGGCCCCGCCGCCGGCCCCCGCGGCCGGGACCCAGACCAAGACGCCCGACGCCAAATCCTCGGAGACGAAGCCGGCCGAGGGCAAGCCTGCTGACGCCAAGCCGGCCCCCCCGAAGCCCGAGATGTCCGAGGCGCTCAAGGCGGTGCGGGCCAAGCTCGACGCGGCCAAGAACGACCTCGCCGCGCGCGAGAAGGAGCTCGCCCGCACCGATCTCGGAACGCCGGAGCTGTCGGCGATCCGCGACGGCGTCGGCCCGGTCACCGACGAGATCCGGACGATCATCGGCCGGCTCGACGCGCCGCTCGAATCCGCCCGCGAACGCCTGACCCAGCTCGGGCCGAAGCCCAAGGACGCCGAGGAGAGCCCCGAGGTCGCCCAGGAGCGGGTCGAGCGCGACGCGGCGGTCTCGCGCATCGACGAGACCCAGCGGCTGGCGCGCTCGCTCCTGGTCCAGGGCGACCAGATCATCGACCGGGTCTCGAACCGGCGGCGCGAGTCCTTCACCAAGGGACTGTTCGAGCGCAGCTTGGCCCTGGTGAGTCCGCAGCTCTGGAGGCGGGTCGCGGCCGACGTGCCCCGCGACGTGCGCTCGCTGCAGAGCGCGCTGTCGGACATCCTGCTGCTGTTCTCGCGCAACGGCACGCTGGGCAACCTGCTGCTGCTCGGCCTCGCCTTCGGCGTCTCGGTGGCGCTGTATTTCGGCCGCCGCAACATCGCCCCGCGTCTCGGCCGGCGCGACGCGGCGATGGCCGAGCCGACCCGGCGCCAGACCCTCCTCGGCGCGTGGCGGGTGCTGCTGCTCGGCACCGTGCCGGCGGTGATCGGCTCCTACGCGGTCTATTACGCCCTCGACGCCACCGACCTCCTGCCCTCCCGGCTGCTGCCGGTGGCCGGCGCGATCCTGGCCGGCCTCGCCTTCATCGCCTTCGTCGAGGCCCTGTGCGACGGCCTGCTCTCGCCGGACAAGCCGCAGTGGCGGCCCGCGCCGGTGAGCGACGCGGCGGCGATCCGGGTGACGCGGCTCGCCGTCGGCATCGCCACGGTGATCACCGTGGTGAAGTCGATCGAGGCGCTGAACTCGGGCATCTCGGCGGCGCTGCCGATCTCGATCGCCACCCGCGGCATCGGCGCGGTCGCGACCGCGCTGATCCTCGCCATCGGCCTGCACCGCTTCGCCGACAAGGAAGAGGAAGAGGAGGCCTGCTTCGGCCCCTACGTGCCGACGAAGACCACCACCGGCCTCGGCGGCCCGGCGCGCCTCGTCGGCTGGGCGGCGACGGCCGTCATCGGCGTCGCCGCCCTCGTCGGCTACGTCGCCTTCGCCACGTTCGTGATCGACCAGCTGGTCTGGACCGCGAGCCTCCTGGTACTGCTCTACCTGCTCGTGCAGAGCGCCGACACCTTCGTCGGCGGCTCGCTGTCGGACGACACCCGGCTCGCCACCACGCTCCAGGCCAACACCGGCCTGCGCAAACGCTCGCTCAACCAGATCGCGGTGCTCTCGACCGGGGCCGCGCGGGTGCTGCTGTTCCTGATCGTGGCGCTCCTGGTGCTCGCGCCCTGGGGCCTTGATTCGACCGACATCGTCTCCTCGATCCGGCAGGCCTTCTTCGGCTTCAAGGTCGGCGACGTCACGATCTCTCTCTCGACCATCGCGCTGGGCCTCGGGATCCTGATCCTCGGCATCGTCATCACCCGGGCGGTCCAGCGCTGGCTCGAGCAGGTCTACCTGCCCGCCACCGACCTCGATGCGGGCCTGCGCAACTCGATCTCCACCGTGTCGGGCTATTGCGGCTTCCTGCTCGCCCTGGCCCTGGCCTTCTCGTATCTCGGCCTCAGCCTGGAAAAGCTGACGATCGTGGCCGGCGCGCTCTCGGTCGGCATCGGCTTCGGCCTGCAATCGATCGTCAACAACTTCGTTTCGGGCCTGCTCCTGCTCTGGGAGCGGCCGATCCGCGTCGGCGACCAGGTGGTGATCGGCGATTCGGAGGGCATCGTGAAGCGCATCTCCGTGCGCTCCACCGAGATTCAGACCTTCGACCGCTCGGCGGTGATCGTGCCGAACTCCAACCTGATCTCAGGCATCGTCAAGAACCGCGTCCGCGGCGACCGGACCGGGCGGGTGTCGCTGACCGTCAACGTGCTGCGCAACCAGGACCCGGCGCGCGCCGCCGAGATGCTGCTCGCCTGCGCCGCCCAACACGCCGACGTGCTGAAGGAGCCGGCACCGCGCGTGGTGTTCCGCAAGATCGGCGACCCGTTCCTCGAATTCGAGCTCGTGGTGATGATCGTCGACGTGAGCCTCGGCCTGAAGGTGCAGAACGACCTCAACTTCGCGGTGTTCGGGACACTGTCCCAGGCGGGTTTCATCCCGCCGCTCGGGCCGGGCTCCAGCATCGTCACGGTTCAGGGCCTCGACGGGATGCAGGAGGCGTTCTCCGAGATCGCCGGCCGGTTCCGCCCTCCGCCGGAGAACGGGATCGACTCCGGCCGCGACACGAGCCCGCTCGGCGCCCGGTAGCGCGCGAGGCTCGCTTCCGCGGGCGGGCAACCGAGGTTCGCAAGCACGCAAAGATGGATTTCGTCCGCCGATATACCCGCAAGGGTTGCAAGAACAAAAGTCCTTGGCCAAACCCTCCGGCATCGTTCGCGAGCGGGCGGGACGATTCGCGATGGCGACGCACCCGCCTGCCTCCGCCAACGGCGCGGTGGCGCCGCCGGGGACCGGACCCGCACTACGCCTGCGTATCGACAGCCGAGGTCGGGCCTCTGATGCGTTGAAAACGGCGGTTCCGGTGGATATGCCACCGGGAAACACCGTGCGCCCTCGCTCATCGAACGACGGAACGTCACGTTTAGATGGAAGAGGTCTCGCAGATGAGCACCAAGACGGCACTGATCACCGGCATCACCGGTCAGGACGGGGCGTATCTCGCGCAGCTGCTGCTGTCGAAGGGCTACGCGGTGCACGGGGTGGTGCGGCGCTCCAGCCATGCCGGGGTCTTCGACCACCGGCTGAAGTGGCTCGGGATCGAGAACGACGTGGAGCTTCACGACGGCAACCTGCTCGACCTGTCGAGCCTCGCCCGGATCGTTCAGGCCGTGCAGCCGGACGAGGTCTACAACCTGGCCGCGCAGTCGTTCGTCACCGCCTCGTGGCAGCAGCCGCTGCTCACCG
>NZ_VRUT01000121.1:0-15028 GCF_008039465.1 Methylobacterium sp. WL120
AGCGTGTCGAGGGGGGCGTCGCGGTCGGGCGGCGGGTCGACCGCGAGCCGCAGGCCCGCGGACGAGGTCGGCGCGCAATCGCCCCAGCCGACCACCCGCGGCGCGTAGGGCCTCGCGCCCCGCGCCTGCTCGTTGGCGGTCGCGAAGACCTGCAGCGGCCCGGCCACGTCGAGGAGCTGCACCGACGGGAAGGCCAGCACCTCGACGATGCGGGGCGCCCCTGGCGGAGCCGGCGTCGGCTTTCCAAAGACTTTTGGCTGGAAGCGAGGGTCATCTGGCATCCTGGCCAGATCGTGCGGGATTAAGGCTCGCCTGTCCACCACGGAGACCCGCCATGATCCCGCCCGAGACCCACCTGCAGATCGGTTCCCTCCTGTTCGAGGGGCTGGACCAGATCGACCTCACCGGCCCCTTCGAGGTGCTGTCCCGCATCCCGAACGCGACCTACCGGATCTACGCGCCGACCGCCGAGAGCGTGCGCGACATCCGCGGCCTGCGGCTCACCCCCGACGCGGCCCTGGCCGACGCGCCCCAGCTCGACGTGCTGCACGTGCCCGGCGGCTTCGGCCAGGAGGCCCTGATGCGCGACGAGGCCGTGCTCGGCTGGATCCGCAGGCAGGCGGAGGGGGCCGGGCACGTCTTCTCGGTGTGCACCGGCGCGCTCCTCCTCGGCGGCGCCGGGCTGCTCAGGGGGCGCCGGGCGACGACGCACTGGAGCGCCTTCGCGCTGCTGCCGTATTTCGGCGCGCAGCCCGTCGACCGGCGCGTCGTGGTCGACGGGACCTGGGTGTTCGCGGCCGGCGTCACCGCCGGGATCGACGGCGCGCTGCGGCTTGCGGCCGAACTGCGTGGCATCGAGGTCGCCCAGGCGATCCAGCTCGGCATGGAATACGCCCCCGAGCCGCCCTTCGACAGCGGCACGCCGCGGACCGCCCCGGCCGCGATCCTGGAGCGGGCGCGCTCCGCCGTCGCCGAGATCACCGCGCGGCGGGAGGCCACCGCGCGCGGGATCGCCGCCGACCTCGGGATCGCTTTGCCCGCCGGCTAGGAGCCGGACGCCGACGCTTCGCCCGTCCGCGCGTCGCGCGCCGGAACCCGGTGACAAGCCCGTCATCCGCGCCTATCTGGTCCTTCATGATGGATCAGGCCATGACCGACGCGCGACCGACCGAAACGAGACTGCGCATCGCGAAATTCGGGATCGGCGCCGTGGTGCGCCACCGGATCTACCCGTTCCGCGGCATCGTCTTCGATGTCGACCCGGTGTTCGACAACACCGAGGATTGGTGGCTGGCGATTCCCGAGGAGGCGCGTCCGCGCAAGGACCAGCCGTTCTACCACCTGCTCGCCGAGAACGCCGAGACCGAGTACGTCGCCTACGTGTCCGAGCAGAACCTGGTGCCCGACACCTCGGGGGAGAGCCTGCGCCACGCCGGCATCCCCGAGATGTTCGAGCGCGACCCCGGCGGCACCTACCGGATGCGCGACCGCACCGCGAACTGATCCTGTGCCACTTGGCGTTGCGACTGCTCCGGCGACCGCTCCGGCGGCCGCGCCGACTACGCTCCGGTGACGTCGGCGCTCAGGCTCCGCCCGATTCCGGCCGCCTCCATCCGCGCCCAGGCGGCGGCGAGCGAGCCGTCCCGGTCGATCGCCCGCGTCGCGTCCGCGACCACCACGGCCTCGAACCCCGCCGCGCGCGCGTCGAGCGCGCTCCAGGCGACGCAATAGTCGGTGGCGAGCCCGCACAGCACCACGCGCCCGACGCCGCGCTCGCGCAGGTAGCCGGCGAGCCCCGTCCGCGTCCCGTCGGCCTCGACGAAGGCCGAATAGCTGTCGACGCCCGGGTTCAGGCCCTTTCGCAGGACGAGGGCGGCGCCGGGCAGGTCGAGGCCGGGGGCGAGCGACGCGCCGGCGCTTCCCTGCACGCAATGGTCCGGCCACAGCACCTGCTCGCCGTAGGCGAGCCGCACCGTCTCGAACGGCGCCCGGCCCGGATGCGCGCTCGCGAACGAGGCGTGCCCGGGCGGGTGCCAGTCCTGCGTCAGCACCAGGGTCGCGAAGCGCGCGGCCAGCGCCCGGATCGGCGCCACGACGGCGTCGCCGTCGGGCACCGCCAGCGCGCCG
Source organism: Methylobacterium sp. WL120 (assembly GCF_008039465.1). Classification (NCBI taxonomy): domain Bacteria; kingdom Pseudomonadati; phylum Pseudomonadota; class Alphaproteobacteria; order Hyphomicrobiales; family Methylobacteriaceae; genus Methylobacterium; species Methylobacterium sp. WL120. Next base: position 2,128 of record NZ_VRUT01000121.1, read on the forward strand.
CCGGGCAGGAAGTCGCCCTGCACGTCGACGACGAGCAGGGCGTCGGCCGCGCCGACCCTCACGGGCGGCCTCCGGAGCGCGAGGGACGAACGATCGAGACCGGGATCCTCCGATCCGATGATCCCCGGATCGTTGCCGATCCTCGGATCACGGCACCATCACCGTCGAGCCCGTGGTCTCGCGGCCGGCCAGATCCCGGTGGACCTGCTGGGCTTCCGCGAGCTTGTAGGTGCGGTTGACCGGGATCTTCACCGCGCCGCTCTGCACCACCGAGAACAGGTTCTTGGCCATCTCCGCCAGGATCTCCGGCCGGCTTGCGTAGGTGAACAACGTCGGACGCGTGACGTAGAGCGAGCCCTTGGCGGCGAGCAGCCCGAGGTCGAGGGCCTTGATCGGACCGGAGGCCGAGCCGAAGCTCGCGAGCAGGCCGAGCGGCGCCAGCGAATCGAGCGAGCCCGCCAGGGTGTCCTGGCCGACGCCGTCGTAGACCACCGGAACGCCCTTGCCGCCGGTGATCTCGCGGACGCGGGCCGCCACGTCCTCCTCGCGGTAGAGGATGACGTGGTCGCAGCCGTGGGCGCGGGCGAGGTCCGCCTTCTCGGCCGAGCCGGCGGTGCCGATCACGGTGGCGCCGAGGTGCTTCGCCCACTGGCAGGCGATCAGGCCGACGCCGCCGGCGGCCGCGTGCCACAGGATCGTGTCGCCGGGCTTCACCGCGTAGGTCCGGTGCAGCAGGTACTCGGCGGTGAGCCCCTTCAGCATCATGCCGGCGGCGGTCGAATCGTCGATCCCGTCCGGCACGTGCACGGCGGCCGAGGCCGCGATCAGCGGCTCCTCGGCATAGGTGCCCTCCCCCGATCCGGTGGCGACCCGGTCGCCGACCGAGAACCCGGTCACGCCCTCGCCGACCGCGGTCACCGTCCCGGCGACTTCCTTGCCCGGCGTGAACGGCAGCTGCGCCGCCTTGTAGGCGCCGGAGCGGAAGTAGATGTCGATGAAGTTGACGCCGATCGCGCCGGCGCGGATGCGGATCTGGCCGGGGCCGGGCTGAGACGTCGGCACGTCCTCGTAGGCCATCACTTCGGGGCCGCCGTAATCCTGAACGCGTATCGCCTTCGGCATCGTCTCGTCCTCGCGTGAGATCGTTCACGGCGAGATAAGGGATCGGACGCTTGGCGCAATGGCCTACGTGGGACAGGCAGGGCCATCGCTTGACAGCGCTGGCCCTATTTTTCCGACGGCCTCAATCGCCGGCGCCCGCCTCCACGGGCTTGGGCTTTCGCTTCGCTCGACGCCGTTCAGGACCAAGGTCCTGAACGGCCCGCTCCGCGGGGCGCGCTTCGCACCCTGGCGGGAAAGACTGTCGGCGTCTCGGCGCACGGGCCGCGACGCGAGGGTTTCGGGTCCTGGAGGAATCGTCGATCCGGTACGGAACGCGAACGGTCCGACCGCCGTTGAGAGCCCCACGTAGTCGAGCGTGCCTTGCAGTGGCCATGTTTCAATCTTAACTGAACCTGAACGAAAGGCTGATTCGTTCAGGCCGTCACGGGAAAGATGGAGGACAGCGATGCTGACCGGACCGTTCCAACGCCTGCCGGGTTCTTCCGAGGGATGGCAGTCCCTCGCTCACGAGCCCTGGCTCCTGCCGATCTCCGACGCGGCCTCCGCACAGGCCTCCGACGTGGCGCTCGCCGTGCGTCGGGCCGCCCGCCCCTTCTGGATCGCCGCCAACGGCCTCGCCCTCGCCCTGGCGCTGCTCCTCGCCGCCGAGACCTCGACGGGCTGGATGAACGGCGGTCAAGCCGTCGCCCCGGTAAAGACCGTCGTCGCCAGCGCGTCCTGATCCGTCAGGCTTCCTCCCGCACCGGCGCGGCGCCTGCCGACGGTGCGCCCTGTGCCGTCCGCAGGGACGCGGCCATGGCCTGGAGCCGGGCCTGCGGGTCGTCGGGCTGGATGACGCCGGCCGACATCACCAGCTTGGCCGCGTCGTCCACGCTCATCCCGACCTCGATGATGTCGGCGCGCGGCAGGTAGAAGAAGAACCCCGTGGTCGGGTTCGGCGCGCAGGGCAGGAACACGCCGACGTAGTCGTTGCGCGCTTCGCCCCCTCCATTTCCCGTTGGCTCTCCCTTGCCGCCGGGCAGCGCCGCCTGGACGTCGGGTGCGGCCGGCGCCGACAGGAACACCACCGACCACGTTCCCTTCACCGGGAACTCGACGAGGCCGACCGTGCGGAACGAGGTTCCGTTGGCGGAGAACAGCGTCTCGAAGATCTGCCGCAGGCCCTTGTACAGCCCCGAGATCACGGGGGTGCGCGCCAGCAGCACCTCGCCGAACTCGATCACGCTGCGCCCCACGAGGTTCGCCGTGAGGAACCCGAGCAGGGTCACCGCGACGAAGGCGATGAGCATGCCGAGCCCTGGGATCGAGAACGGCAGGTAATGGTCGGGCAGGTAGCTCGCCGGCACCAGCGGTTTCACGAACCCGTCGATCAGCGTGATGATCCACCACGTGATGTAGGCGGTGATCGCCAGCGGCCCCGCGACGATGATGCCGGTGAGGAAGTAGGTCCGCAGCCGTCCGCGCGCGCTGACGCGGGGACGGGGGCCGGCGGCGTCCGGCTCGGGCGGCAACTGGGTCGGCGGTCTCACGGAAACCAGGGCAGCCCCCGAAGGCATGATCGCGAAGGCTAAGTCGGCGCGTTGCCGGGCATGGCTCCGGTGCCGTCAGGCCTACTCCCTCCGCCGGCCCGCCTCAAGGCCGATCCCCGTGCGGCGCCGGCGCGGCGCCGCAGGACGTACAGCACCAGTCCGGTGACCGCGAGCAGCGGCATCGCCAGGGCGGCGAGGCAGAAGACGAGGGCGAAGGCCGCGCCGAAGAAGCGCCCGCGATGCACCTCCAGCATGGAATCGGCGATTTGCCGGCCAAGCGGCTTGTCTGAGAAGCGCGACAGCGAGAGGCGGGCGCCGGTCGCGGCGTCGAAGATCGATTCGTTGCGCGCCTTCGGGGCGTCGGCCTCGGCGATCCAACGGATGCGGATCCGCGCCGCGTCCGGCCCCGGCGGCGTCACGGTGGCCAGCGCCGCCGACGCCCCCTCCTCCGCCCGGAACGCGGCCCAGGCCTTGTCGAGGGCCGGCGGGGCGTCCGCGCCCTTGTCCGTCCGCTCCGCGCTCTTGCGCCCGCCCACCCGGTCCGCGCGCGCCTCCGCCGGCTTGTTCGCGCCCTTGACGGCGACCTCCCCCGTGAGGAGCCACGTCGCGGCCGACTTGTACGCGTCGTAGGACCACCACAGCCCCGTCAGCGCGATCACCGCGTAGACCGGCAGCAGCCAGGTGCCGGCGACGGCGTGCAGCGACCAGTAGCGCGGCCGCCCGGGCCGGCGCAGGCTCGGCTTCAGCCAGATCCGCCAGGCGTGGACCTTGGGCCAGCGCAGAACCAGGCCGGTGGCGAGGAACACGAGGAGCGCCAAAGCCGCGGCGCCGGTGATGGTGCGGCCCCAGCCCCTGCCCTCTCCGGGCAGCAGCAGCCACCGGTGCAGGCCGCGAATCGTGGCGAAGGTCGCCTCGCCCCGGACCTCGCCGCGCAGGGTGCCGTCGTAGGGGTCGAGGTAGACCGACGGCGCCCGCCCGCCGGGCTTGACGTCGCCGGCTTTGGCGTCGTCGGCGAAGCGCGCCCGCGGGGCCAGCGCGGGGTCGCCGAAGAACGTCAGCGCGCCGACCCTCAGGCCCGGCCGCTCCGCGGAAAGCCGCGCCACCAGCGCCTCCGGCCCGAGAACCGGCCGATCCTGGACCGCGACCTGCGCGCGGTCGGCGTTGGCGAGGTCGAGGATCGCCTCCTCGTAGCTCATCATCGCACCGGTGACGCCGACCAGGGCGAGGACGAGCCCGGCGGTGAGGCCGAGCGCCCAGTGCAGGCGAAACAGGACGGTGCGGAGGGAGACAAACATCGCAGGCGGTACGTCACGGAAACGGCGTGCGGTCAAGTCTTTCCGTAGAAGTCCTGAGTTGTGGAGTCTAATTTATTACAACTCGAAAGAGCATCGACTTGTGTTTCTCGGGCCGCGGCGATCGAAAGCCTCGGAACCCTTCGCGCGCCCCGGACAGAACGAATGGCTGTGCCGGATGAAGCGCCGAGGGTCGATTCTCCGATGCCGCGTGTTCGATGATCGGCCCACCGCAGGCCGTCGAGTCGATTGCGCCCTCCGGCGCCCCCGCGTATACGAGGTCATTCCCCTTTTGAACGCGTGAGACGGGACTTTCGGATCGAGCGGTCCGGAGCCTGCGGACCGATGCCCGGCCCCGTCCGTCCCCGCGTCGGTTTTGGAGCCCGTGCGAAACATGACCCAGGGTCCGCTGATGCCCAAGGCGACCGCCGTCTGGCTGGTCGAGAACACCTCGCTCGCCTTCGAGCAGATCGCCGATTTCTGCAAGCTGCACCCGCTCGAGGTGAAGGGCATCGCCGACGGCGAGGTCGCCGCCGGGATCAAGGGCTTCGACCCGATCACCGCGGGCCAGCTCACCCGCGACGAGATCGAGAAGGCGCAGAAGTCGCCGGCCTACAAGCTCAAGGTCGCGGTCTCGAAGGTGAAGCTGCCCGAGGTCAAGCGCACCACCAAGGGCCCGCGCTACACCCCGCTGTCGCGCCGCCAGGACCGACCGAACGCGATCCTCTGGCTGCTGCGCAACCACCCCGAGCTGAAGGACGCGCAGGTGATCCGGCTCGTCGGCACCACCAAGTCGACGATCCAGCAGATCCGCGAGCGCTCGCACTGGAACTCCGGCTCGCTGCAGCCGATGGACCCGGTGACGCTCGGCCTCTGCACCCAGATCGACCTCGACTTCGAGGTCCAGCGTGCCGCCAAGGACCGTCCCGCGGCGCTGGCCGCCGATTCGGGCGCCTCGCTGCTGCCGACCGAGGTCTCCACCCGCGAGGAGGCGCCCGAGGCCGACGAGCACCGCCACGGCGGTCGCGAGGAGCGGATCAACGCCGATTCGGTGTTCGCCAAGCTCAAGGGCGTCCGCCCGGCGGACGACGACGAGGACTGATGTCTTCGCGGTCTCCCAAGTCTTCGGACCGACGCTGCGGGCCTGCTTCGAAGGAAGCGGGCCCGTTCTGCGTCGACACCCGTTTCTGTTGAACTTCCGGGCCCGTTGCTGTAGAGAGCCGGCGTCCTTCCAGGCCGACCGCACGCGCGTGTTTCAGTGTTGCGCGGCGCCGCCCCGGGACGACCGCCCTCGGACACCGTACGAACGCGTCGGCAAGCCGATCCCATTTTCGGATCGGTCGCTCCTCGATCCGGAGCGGCAGCGGCAACGGGGGCGTTCGCAACACGAGCCGCCGACGTGAGGGCATCCCCGAGGGAGCCCGTTCAGGAGACAGAATGACTGCTGGTACCGCTCTGCAGCGCGACACCTACCGCGACGACTTCGCGGCGCTGCTCGAGGAATCGTTCCTCCAACACGAGATCACCGAAGGCTCCGTCGTCAAGGGTCGCGTCGTCGCGATCGAGAAGGACGTCGCGGTCATCGACATCGGCGCCAAGACCGAGGGTCGCGTCGCCCTCAAGGAATTCAACGGCCCCGGCCGCGAGGGCGAGCTCGCCGTCGGCGACGAGGTCGAGGTCTACGTCGACCGCATCGAGAACGCGCTCGGCGAAGCCGTCATCTCGCGCGACAAGGCGCGCCGCGAGGAGTCGTGGGTCAAGCTCGAGAAGGCCTTCGAGGCCAACGAGCGCGTCTCCGGCACGATCTTCAACCAGGTCAAGGGTGGCTACACCGTCGACCTCGACGGCGCCGTGGCGTTCCTGCCGCGCTCCCAGGTCGACATCCGCCCGGTGCGCGACGTGACGCCCCTGCTCGGCACCCCGCAGCCGTTCCAGATCCTCAAGATGGATCGCCGCCGCGGCAACATCGTCGTCTCGCGCCGCACGGTGCTGGAGGAGAGCCGCGCCGAGCAGCGCTCCGAGCTCGTGGCCAACCTCGAAGAGGGTCAGGTCATCGACGGCGTCGTCAAGAACATCACCGAGTACGGCGCCTTCGTGGATCTGGGCGGCATCGACGGCCTGCTCCACGTCACCGACATGGCGTGGCGCCGCGTGAACCACCCGTCCGAGGTCGTGACCATCGGCCAGACGGTCAAGGTCAAGATCATCAAGATCAACCACGAGACCCACCGCATCTCGCTCGGCATCAAGCAGCTGCTCGCCGACCCGTGGGAGGGCATCGCCCAGCGCTACCCGGTCGACGCCAAGCTCAAGGGCCGCGTCACCAACATCACCGACTACGGCGCCTTCGTGGAGCTGGAGCCGGGGATCGAGGGCCTGATCCACGTCTCCGAGATGAGCTGGACCAAGAAGAACGTCCACCCCGGCAAGATCGTCTCCACCTCGCAGGAAGTGGAAGTGCAGATCCTCGAGGTCGACCCCGTCAAGCGCCGCATCTCGCTCGGCCTCAAGCAGACCCTGCAGAACCCGTGGGAGGCCTTCAACGAGAAGCACCCCGTCGGCTCTGAGGTCGAGGGCGAGGTCAAGAACAAGACCGAGTTCGGCCTGTTCATCGGCCTGGAAGGCGACGTCGACGGCATGGTCCACCTGTCGGACCTCGACTGGAACCGTCCCGGCGAGCAGGTGATCGAGGAGTTCAAGAAGGGCGACATGGTCAAGGCGCAAGTTCTCGACGTCGACGTCGAGAAGGAGCGCATCTCGCTCGGCATCAAGCAGATCGGCGGGGACCCCTTCGCCGAGGCCGGCGACGTCAAGAAGGGCCAGATCGTCACCTGCGAGGTCGTCGAGGTGAAGGATTCGGGCATCGAGGTGAAGATCGTCGACACCGACATGCAGAGCTTCATCCGTCGCGCCGAGCTCGCCCGCGACCGCGGCGACCAGCGCCCCGAGCGCTTCGCCGCCGGCGAGAAGTTCGACGCCCGCGTCATCCAGTTCGACCGCAAGGCGCGCCGCGTCCAGCTATCGATCAAGGCGCTGGAAGTCGCCGAGGAGAAGGAGGCGATGGCCCAGTTCGGCTCGGCCGATTCGGGTGCCTCGCTCGGCGACATCCTCGGCGCGGCCTTCAAGAAGGCCCGCACCAGCGACGACGTCGAAGAGAAGTAGTCCGGTCCTCGCCGGCCGCCGGGGTTCCGCCCGGGCGGCCGGCGGGCCCATTCGATCCAAGGCCCGCGCCGGACACCCGTCCGGCGCGGGCCGTTCTTTTTGGCGGTCTCGTGCCCTCGGCAGCGTGACCGTTTTCAGGGCCTGCACGGATTCGGTCGGCCATGACGGGTGCAGCGCAACCTTAAGGCGATGCGGTTTTGGCCCGCCGCGCCCCTTGCCGGTCCGTGTCCGGCAGGGCTAGAACACCGCTCGCGGGCAACGGCCCGGCGCCCACGAGTTCAAGCCTGCCAAGGACTTGGTCTGTACCGACGCGTGCGGTGCGGATCGTGCCGCGGCACGCGGGCCTCGTGCGCCCTGCCCCGGACATCGGTCTGCGGGTGGGCTGAGAACCGGCCGGCCGCGAGGCCGGGACCGCCAGGGAGCAGACCAGCGCATGGCAGCCGACGCCGAACTCCTGATCGACCGGCGGCGGTTGCGCCGCAAGCTGTCCGTGTGGCGCGTGGTCGGCATCGGCGGCCTCGTCGTCGCCGTCGGCGCGGTCGGCCTGCGGGTCCGCGCCGGCACCGAGGGCGGCCTGTTCGGCGCGGTGAAGCCGCAGATCGCCCGGATCTCGATCTCGGGCTTCATCTCCGGCAGCGAGGCCACCGCCAAGCTGATGAAGCGGGTCGGCGAATCCACCGCCGTCGAGGGCGTGGTGGTCTCGATCAACTCGCCCGGCGGCACCACGACCGGCTCCGAGGAGCTGTTCCGCAACCTGCGGGCGCTCGCCGAGAAGAAGCCGATCGTCGCCTTCGTCGACGGCACCGCGGCCTCGGGCGCCTACATCACCGCGATCGCCGCCGACCACATCGTCGCGCGCGAGACGTCGCTCGTCGGCTCGATCGGCGTGCTGTTCCAGTATCCGGACGTGTCGGGGCTGCTCGACAAGGTCGGCGTGAAGGTCGAGTCGGTGAAGTCCTCGCCGCTCAAGGCCGAGCCGTCGGGCTTCACCCCGACCTCGCCCGAGGCGCGGGCCGCCCTCGCGGCGGTGGTCGGCGACACCTATGCCTGGTTCAAGAACCTCGTGGCCGAGCGGCGCGGGATGGACGGCGCCCAGGTCGCCACGGTCTCAGACGGCCGGGTGTTCAGCGGCCGCCAGAGCGTGCCGCTGAAGCTCGTGGACGAGCTCGGTAGCGAGCGGCAGGCGATCGCGTGGCTCGAGACCGCGCGCAAGGTGCCCAAGGACCTGCCGGTGACCGACTGGAAGCCCGCCTCCAACCAGGGCTTCGGCCTGTTCTCGGCGCTCGGATTCGGGGCCGACCTCCTCGGGTTCGAGGGCCTGTCCGCGCGGCTGGCCGAGGCCGGCGCCGAGGCGGGGGCCGTCACCCAGGGCGGCATGCTCGTGCTGTGGCGCCCGAGCCCGTCCGCCGCGCCCTGATTCGGTGCGATCCACCAGGATTCGCACCCCGGAACTTCGAGAAGACCAGACGCCATGATCAAGTCGGAGCTCGTCATCAAGATCGCCGAGCAGAACCCGCACCTCTACCAGCGGGACGTCGAGACGCTGGTCAACGCGATCCTCGACACGATCGCCGACGCGCTGGCACGGGGCGACCGGGTCGAGCTGCGCGGCTTCGGTGCGTTCTCGGTGAAGCGCCGGGATGCGCGCCGCGGGCGCAACCCGCGCACGGGTGCGGCCGTTGCCGTGTCGGAAAAGGCCATCCCCGTGTTCAAGACCGGCAAGGAGATGCGCCTGCGCCTCAACGCGGCCGGGATCGGCGAGAGCCAGTCCGCGGCCGAGTAGGGTCCTTCGCGAGACATCGCGGCGGATCGGCCGGTTCGTCTTCCGCGAAGCGGGCCAAGCGCGACGGCGCGTCGCCGCCGGTAGGGCGGATCGCGGATGTCCTCCCGGACCATCCGCGGCACAGTAAGAACGGTTCGGAGAGATCGATGGTCCGCTTCCTCAAGAGTTTGGTGCTGCTGCCCATCGCGATCCTGGTGATCTTGGTCGCGGTCGCCAACCGTGATCCCGTGCGGCTCTCCCTGGACCCGTTCTCGCCCGATCCGGTGTTCAGCGTGATGCTGCCGCTCTACGCGATCCTGTTCGGGGCGGTGGCGCTCGGCATCGTCGTCGGCGGCATCTTCACCTGGCTCGGGCAGGGCAAGGCCCGCCGCCAGGTCCGCCACCGCGGCCGCGAGATCCGCCGCCTCGAAGGCGAGACCGAGCGGCTCAAGGCCTACGCCCCGCCGGAGCCCGGCACCGGCCTGACGCTGCCGGGACGGACCGCGCTGCCGGCCCCGCGCTGACGCGACCGGGTCTCGAAGCGCCAGCCATGTCGATCCGCGTCAAGATCTGCGGCTTGAGCACGCCCGAGACCATGGCCGCCGCCCTGGAGACCGGCGCCGACTGGATCGGCCTCGTGCGGTTTCCCAAGAGCCCGCGCCATGTCGACCTCGACGCGGCCCGCGCCCTGTCCGCTCAGGCGCGCGGCCGGGCCGAGCGGGTCGTCCTGCTGGTCGACCCCGACGACGCCGCGCTCGACGCCGCGCTGGAGGCGATCGATCCCGACCTGATCCAGCTGCACGGCGTCGAGACGCCGGAGCGCGTCGCCGCGATCCGCCGACGCGCCGGCCGCCCGGTGATGAAGGCGCTGGGCGTCGCGAGCCGGGCCGACCTCGACCGGATTTCGGCCTTCGCCGCCGCCGACCGCCTGCTCCTCGACGCCAAGCCGCCCTCCGGCGCCGTGCTTCCCGGCGGCAACGGCCGCGCCTTCGACTGGACCCTGCTCGATGGCGCGGACCTCCCCTCCGGCTGGATGCTGTCGGGCGGCCTCGACCCGTCGAGCGTCGCCGCGGCGCTCGCCCGCACCGGGGCGACCGCGGTCGACGTCTCCTCGGGCGTCGAGTCGGCGCCGGGCGTGAAGGACCCGGACCGCATCGCCGCCTTCGTCAGGGCGGCCCGCGCCGCCGGCTGAGCCGGGTCATACCAAATCCGGTCGATCCCTTCGGGATGGCGGATTTGGGCTTCGCTCAGGCGCCGCGCGGGCTTGCCTGACCCGGCCTCCGCTTTGAGCAAGCGGAGGCCGGGTCAGCCCGTTCGCAGGTCGGCGAGGGCTCGCCGCTGCCGCCCGTCTTCGAAGAAGTTCTCCGGGGCGAGCCACGCCTGGAACGCCGCCCTCACCCGCGGCCACTCGGCGTCGGTGACCGAGAACCAGGCCGTGTCGCGGGAGCGCCCCTTCACCACGACGGCGTTGCGGAAGACGCCCTCGAAGGTGAAGCCGTAGCGCAGGGCCGCCGCGCGCGAGGGCGCGTTGAGGGCGTCGCACTTCCATTCGTAGCGGCGGTAGCCGAGCTCGTCGAAGGCGCGGGCCATCATCAGGGCCATCGCCTCGGTCGCGGCCGGCCGCCGCGCCAGGGCGGGCGAGAAGTGCAGGTGCCCGACCTCGATGACGCCGTTGGCCGGATCGATGCGCAGGTACGATGCGAGGCCGACCGCCCGGCCGGTCTGCCCGTCGACGATCGCGTGGAACAGCGGGTCGGCGCCGGCCGCCATCGCCGCCAGCTCGGCCCGGTAGGCGCCTTCCGTCTCCGGCAGGGTGCCGCCGAGATAGGTCCAGCTCCGCCGGTCGGGGGCCGCCGAGAAGGCGGAAAACAGGTCGGCCGCATGGCGCTCCGCATCCAGCGGCTCGACACGGCAGGTGCGTCCCTGCATCGCCGTGCGCGGCGGAAGCGGGCGCGGGCGCCAATCCGGCAGGGCCGGCCCGATCGGCTGGCCGAAGTCGTTCTCGCGCGCGCTCATCGTCCGCTCCGTGCCTGCACCAGGGCCGCCATCTCTTCAGCCATGCCGTCCCCGTCGCCCGCGGCGCGAAATCCCGCGACCACGCCGTCGCGGTCGGCCGCCGGCCGGTTCTGGCTGACCTTCCACTTGCCCACGATCTGCGCCACGGGAATCTCGATCCCGACGATGCCCTTGAGCTGCGCGTCGGTGAAGGCCCGCGGCGCGTCGTCGACCGCCCAGGGTTCGGGCCGTCCCGCCTCGCGCAGGTCCGTGAGGTCGGCGATCTGGCGCCGGAGCCAGGCCGCGTCCTCGATCACCCGCGGTCGCCCCCGAGCGTGGACCGTGGCGTAGTTCCAGGTCGGCACCACCTTCCCGGTCTCGCGCTTGGTCGCGTACCAGGACGGGGTGACGTAGCCCTGCGGCCCCTGGAACACCACGAGGCACGCCTCGACCTGCGCCAGCTCGCGCCAGTGCGGGTTGGCTCGCGCCAGGTGCGCGCGCAGCGTCCCCCGCTCGGAGGCCTGCCCGTCGATCAGGAACGGGATCGGGTTCGCCATCAGGCCCCCCGGCCCGGCGGTGACGAGGAGCCCAAGGGGGTGGGCGCGGATCAGGGCGTGCTGCGCCCCGAGGTCGTCCTCCCTGAAATGCGGCGGCTGGTACATCGCGGCGCTCCCGACCGGTGGAGGCCTGGGCTTGACCGATCGCCGGTCCAGGCAAAAGATCCGGTTTCACGCAAACGACTGGACCACTTCGTGCCCGAAGCCCACGGTGCCAGGCCCGTCGAGACCCACCCACGCGGAGAGGGCGGCCTGCCCCTCGTCCTCGATCTCGCCCACGGGGCGGCGACGCCCCTGCACGTGCGGATCGGCGACGCGCTGCGCCGCGCGATCCTGGAGCGTCGCATCGCCCGCGGCGCCCGCCTCCCCGGCTCGCGGGCGCTGGCCGAGGACCTCGGCTGCGCCCGCGGCACGGTGTTGACCGCCTTGGAGCAACTGGTCGCTGAGGGCTATCTCACGGCACATCGCGGCTCCGGCACCCGCGTAGCCGCCACCCTGCCCGACGACACGCTGGCTGTCGCGCGAACCCCCGACGCCGCGGCGCCCCCTTCGGCGCCCTCCCCGCCGCCGCCGACCCTGTCGCGACGCGGGACGGCCCTGATTGCGTCGTCGGCGCGGGCGTGGTTCTCGGCGCCGGTGGCGCCGGACGCCTTCGCCCTCGGGCGCCCGGCCGCCGACGCGTTCCCGTATGCGATCTTCGGGCGCCTACTACAGACCGAATGGCGCGACGGCGCCCCGCCGCCTCATCCCCTCGGCGATCCGCGGCTGCGCGCCGCCACCGCCGCCTACCTCGCCGCCACCCGCGGCGTCGCCTGCACGGCCGACGCGGTGATCGTCACCGCCGGCATCCGCCAGAGCTTGCGGCTGCTGGCGCAACTGCTGCTCGATCCGGGCGAGACGGCGCTGGTCGAAGATCCGGGGTTTCCCGGCATCGCCCTGGCGCTGGCGGAAGCGGGCCTGCGCCCCGTGCCCGTGCCGGTCGGACCCGGCGGCCTCGCGATCGACCGGGCGGGGGCCGCCCTGGGCGCGCGCCTCGCCGTGGTGACGCCGGCCCATCACTATCCGCTGGGCCACGCCATGAGCCTGGAGAACCGGCTGGCGCTGCTCGCCTGGGCCGAGGCGGCGAACGCCTGGATCGTCGAGGACGATTACGGCGGCGAGTACCGCTATGCCGGCCGGCCGCTGCCGCCGCTGCGCGCCCTCGACCGGACCGGACGGGTGATCTACGCCGGCAGCTTCTCCAAGGTGCTGCTGCCGGCGCTGCAGCTGAGCTACCTCGTGCTGCCGCAGGGGCTCGCCGGACCGGTCCAGCGGGCGCTGGCGGAGACCGGCCCGGCGCCCTCCGGCCTCGGCCAGGGGGCGCTCGCCCGCTTCATCGACGATGGCCATCTCGGCCGCCACCTGCGCCGCACGCGAAAGCTCCATGCCGGGCGGCAGGCCGCCCTGCTGGCGGCCGCCCGCGACCGGGCCGCCGGCCTGCTC
>NZ_VRUT01000122.1:0-14673 GCF_008039465.1 Methylobacterium sp. WL120
TCCGCGACATGCTCAGCCCCGTGCTGAAGGCCGCCGGCTACCGCGTCGTCGGGGCCGGGCGCCGCGAGGAAGGCGGCTTCGAGGTCGTCGAGGGAGACCTCGCCGGGCTTGCATTCCCGCACCACGATCTCGGGCAGCTTCGGCTCGGGCGCCTTGACCTCGGGGACGGCTTCGACCTCGGGCGTGCCGAGCGACATCCGCTCCAGCGCCTCGATGAGGTCGGTGTCGGCGCCCGCGGGTTCCGTCCCGGTGGCTTCGAGGTCGGCGAGGATCAGCTTGAGGCGGTCGAGGGTCGCCAGGATCAGGCTGACGGCCGGGCTCGTCACCGCGAGGCCGTCGCGGAACCGGCCCATCAGGGTCTCGGCGGCATGCGCCAGCGCTTCGAGCCGCGGCAGGCCGAGGAAGCCGCAAGTACCCTTGATGGTGTGGACGAGACGGAAGATGTTCCGCAGGATCGTTTCGTTGTTCGGATCCTGCTCGAAGCGAACGAGTTCGGTGTCGACCGTGTCGAGATGCTCGCCGCTCTCGGTCAGGAACTCGCGCAGAAGGTCGTCCATCGGCGGTACTCGGATTACGTCTGCACGCACGCTCGTGCAGACGTATCCTCGCCCGAGAGCGGTTAGAGAACCGTTTCCGCTGAACCGATTTTCCGTGCGCGCAAGCCGCGTCTTTGCCGGTTAGAGGGACTTTCCGTCGTGCCACACGCAGTTCGAGGCGAGAATCGCAAGATTCACGTCTGATTTTTGCGGCTGAGGCAGGGTTTTACCGTCCATGGCCAGGTCGATCTTGATTTCGACCTGGCCCTTCGATTCGTTGGAACGGCGGGAGAAGTAGCAGTACTGCTGATAGGGCTGGTCGGCGCTGTCCTTGAAGTTCCAGCCGGTCACGATCTGCCCGTCGAGATAGGGCACCTGCTTGAAGACCGTGAAGGTGGTGTTGACGATCGCCTTCGAAGCCGGCGCCGCGTCGGCGCCGAGCTGCGCCTTCGTCGGGGTCGGCGCGGCGGCGGCCTTCGGCAGGGCGCCTTCGAGCTTGAGCACGTTGTCCGTCAGCGTCACCTCGCCCTTGGTCTTCAGGGTGACGTCGGAAAGCGCCGCCTGCATCGCGGCTGCGATCTTCTCGGCGGCGGTGTCGAACTGGTTCATCGTGGCCCAACCGTAGGCCGCGGCCCCGACGCCGATGCCGGCGAGCGCGACGAAGACCCCGGCGCCCGCCGCCCGGAACAGGAAGGCGCGAGCGAAGACGATGCGGGACTCCGCGCGCAGCCGGCCGTTGACCTGCTGCGCGAGGGCGATGTTCTCGGGCGAGCCTTGCGCGACGTAGCTCATGCGCCCGCTCCCGCGCTGGCGGCCGGCAGGATCGGCTGGCTACCCGGCTGGTTGGCGGCGTTCAACCCAGGCGCGGCGCCCGCGGCCGGACGGTTGATCGGAATCACCGCCCCCGTCGCCGCCTCGCGGTTCGGCCGTGGCAGGACCGGCTCGAGGTTCTGCTTCAGCGCCTCGGTGATCGACTCCAGCATGTAGGGCGTCGCCTCCAGGTTCACGGCGGCGCCGAGGTCGTCCTCGTCCATGAAGGTCTTGCGCACCGAGACCGCGCACAGCGCCAGGATCGTCGAGGCGAAGGCGGCGCAGAGCGCCGGCAGGAACACGAAGATGCGCAGGAAGGCGTGCACTTGCTGCTCCGACACGTCGATCGGGTCGACGCCGTAGACCATGGCCGTGAAGGAGTGGAGCTGCGAGCGGTTCACGGCGTTGCGGTAGGCCTGCTCGGCGTCGGCGACCTTGCGCTCGGCGGCGCCGCGGTCGAGCTGGGCGCGCGCCTTGCGCGCCTCCTCGAGGTCCTTGGTCAGCACGCCGCGGTCGGCCGAGGCCTTGGCGACGCCGGCCGAAAGCGTCGCGGTGCGCGGGTCGGTGACGCATTTCAGGTTCTGGTAGCGCACGCCGCGGCTGTTGGTGCCGAACACCTTCTCGCAACGCTGGGCCGGCAGGGCCGAGAGCTGGGCCGCGTTGTCGGCGGCGCGCTTCTCGATCTGGTCGAGCTCGGTCGTGTACTGCGCGACGCGGGCGTCGGCGGCAGAGATGCGGTTGTCGATGGTGCTGCGGTCGGCCTGCGCGTCCTTCAGCGCGGTCTTGGTCTTCGAGGCCTCCATCAGGCGGGGATGGAACATCATCTCGCCGAGCTGGGAAACCGACTTCGTGGTCACGCCTGCGGCGAAGATGATGCCGACGATGGCGAGCGCGCGGATGAAGTACGAGCGCTGGGTGCGCGCCAGGATGCCGAGCGGCACGCGGCACAGCTCTACCGCGGCGTAGACCAGCGGCGCCAGCAGCATGAAGTAGAAGGCGTGGTCGTCGCCGTCGCTGTAGACGGAGGCGAACAACCACGCACCCCAGAGCGAGGCGCCGATCACCATGAACTCGACGAGGTAGGCGATCGCGACGTAGCCCCACTTGATGCGGTAGCCCTTCTCGATGTGACGCTCGTGCGTCCACCTGTCGGACTCGACGGCCCAGGCGCGGCGCTCGCGCTGGACCTCCCGGCTCGGGGGCATCTTTCGCATGGGGCTCTCTAAGGTCGGATCGTACGCGACGCGCGGTTGAGCGTAACCGTTCGTTAACCGCTTTCGCTAAGCGGGCATTGTGCCGAATTTGGGCCGCATGGCGGCCGTCCACCGCTACCGTTCGGGAGGTGGCGCAAATGCCTCACTTTCCGAGGCCGGCGCCCGGCGCACGCCCGCCCAATCGCGCCGCGACGGCGATTCCCGGTTGCTCGGGGAGCGCCCACCTCGCATGATCGCGCCAGCCCCGCCCAGTCACGTCGCCAAGAGGTTCGAACCGACCGCCGATGCCCGACGTCCATGCCGGCTCCTACAAGGAAGCGATCCTGTTCCTCGTCACCGCGGGCGTGGTGGTGCCGCTGTTCCATCGCCTGCGCATCAGCCCGGTGCTCGGCTTCATCGGCGCGGGCGCGCTGCTCGGACCGTTCGGGCTCGGCCGGTTCTCGGACCAGTTCCACTGGATCTCGCTGTTCACGATCGGCAACCGCACCGAGATCGCGCACCTGGCCGAGTTCGGCGTCATCTTCCTGATGTTCATGATCGGGGTCGAGCTGTCCTGGGAGCGGCTGCGCACCCTGCGGCGCCTGGTCTTCGGCCTCGGCTCGATCCAGGTGATCTGCTCGGCCTTGATCATCGGCTCGATCCTGTTCGGGCTGAAGGTGCCGCTGGCCGGCGCGGTGATCGTCGGCATCGCGCTGGCGCTCTCCTCCACCGCCGTGGTGCTGCCGGTGCTGGCCGAGCAGCGGCGGCTCAACACGCCGGCTGGGCGCGCGAGCTTCGCCGTCCTGCTGTTCCAGGACCTAGCCGTCGCGCCGGTCCTGTTCGCGATCGCGGTCTCGGGCCGCAGCGACGGCGCCGACATGGGCGGCGCGCTCGCCCTGGCGCTGGCGCAGGCCGCCATCGCCCTGGTGGTGATCGTGGTGGCCGGGCGGCTCGCCCTCCGGCCGCTGTTCCACCTGGTGGCGCGCACCAAGTCGGCCGAGCTATTCATGGCGGCCTGTCTCCTCGTCATCGTCGCCACGGCGCTGACGGCGGCGGCGTCCGGCCTGTCGATGACGCTCGGCGCCTTCGTGGCCGGGCTTCTGCTGGCCGAGACCGAGTACCGCCGGGCGATCGAGGCCACCATCGATCCGTTCAAAGGGCTCCTGCTCGGGGTGTTCTTCGTCTCGGTGGGGATGAACCTCGATCCGGCGCAGCTGCTGGCGGCCCCCGGCGCGATCCTCGGGCTCGCCTTCGCGCTGCTGTTCATCAAGGCCGCCGTCGTGGTGATGGCGGCACCCGCCCTCAAACTCTCCCGCGCGGTCGCGTTCGAGACCGCGATGCTGCTCGGGCCGGGCGGCGAGTTCGCCTTCGTGCTGATCGGCGGGGCGATGGCCACCGGCCTCGTGCCGGAGCCGGTGGGCGGGGCGGCGTTGATCGTCACCACGGTGACCATGATCATGATCCCGGGGCTCGCCGCCCTGGGCCGGCGGATCGGCAAGCGGGCCTCGAAGCATCAGCAGGGCCGGGTGCGGGCCGACCCGCCGCCGGACAAGCAGCAGGACCGGGTCATCGTCGCCGGCTACGGCCGGGTCGGGCGGCAGGTCGGCGAGATGCTCGCCCGCCACAAGATCCCCTACCTCGCCCTCGATGCGGACGCGGCCCGCGTCGCCGAGCAACGCCGGCTCGGCAAGCCGGTCTACTTCGGCGATTCCTCCAACACCGAATTGCTCCGCCGGTGCGACATCGCCACCGCGCGGGCGCTGGTGGTGACCCTCGACAACCCGCACGCCGTCGAGGCTGTGGTGGTGGCCGCCCGCGCCGAGCGGGCAGACCTGACCATCGTCGCCCGAGCCCGCGACGCGAAGCACGCCACCGCGCTCTACGAGCTCGGCGTCGACGACGCGGTGCCGGAGACGATCGAGGCCTCGCTGCAGCTCTCGGAGGCGGTGCTGGTCGACGTCGGCGTGCCGATGGGTCTCGTCATCGCGTCGATCCACGAGCGCCGCGACGAGTACCGCGCCATGCTCAAGCGCAAGGAAACCGACACGCGGCCGGTGTTCCGGGCGCGGCGCACCGTCGGCAAGGCGCAGGAAGGGCCGCGGGAGGCCTCGCCGAAGGACGAGCCCGCGACCGTCGTGCGGCGGGCCTGAGCCCTCCGGGATCGCGGCAAGGGATCAGATCAAGGTCGGGGATCAGATCAGGTTCGGCATCGCCTCGCCGTGCCAGTCACGGGCCTCGGCCTTCCGCGTCTTCACCGCGCGAGCCGGCTCGAACCCGTCCGCGAAGCTGCAGCGGTAGACGATCTCGTCGGGCGGTCCCAACCCCATCGTGAGCGGCACCGTCACCGTGTCGCCGTTGAAGCGCCAGCCGCGGGCGCCCTTGTCCCAGTACAGCCAGACCGTGCCCGGATGCCCCTTCAAGGCGAATACCGCCGCCTTGCGCGAGATCGCCTGGACGGTGCGCGGCAAGTACATGCCCTTGTCGCGATAGGCGGCGCGGGCCGCCTCCGGTTGGCGATCCATGAAGGTGTTGCGCACGACTTGAATCATCGCGCCCGGCTTCCCGAGAAACCGCTTGAATTCGGACATGTTGCGTAGGATGACTGCCATCGCAGACCTCCCGATTCCGGACATGTGGACTCTTGTCACGCCCGGCTGGACTCGATGCATCCGAGATGGTCGATTCCCATGACTGTTTCAGTGACCGTGCGAGTCTGACTCGACCAGATATCAACAGGAATGCGGACTTGTGCCCAGGAATCCGCGCCTCTCGGTCCAAATCGTGCCGACCGGCATCCTCCGCCGGCGCTTGACCCGACTGCGCCTGCGGCGCGTTATCGGCCCATGCTGCTTCAGTTCTTCACCGCTCTGCGCGAGGCGCGCATCCCCGTCTCGCTGCGCGAGTACCTGATCCTCCTCGGCGCGCTCGAGCGCGACCTCGCCGACAAGCGAGTGGAGGAGTTCTACTTCCTCGCCCGTACCGCCCTGGTGAAGGACGAAGCCCACCTCGATCGGTTCGACCGGGTGTTCGGCTCGGTGTTCAAGGGGCTCGAAACCGTCGGCGAGGCCGTGGCGCCGACCGCCATCCCCGAGGAATGGCTGCGCAAGCTCGCCGAGAAATACCTCACCGACACCGAGAAGGCGGAGATGAAGGCGCTCGGCTGGGACAAGCTGTTCGAGACCCTGAAGCAGCGCCTTGCCGAGCAGAAGGAGCGCCACCAGGGCGGCTCGAAGTGGATCGGCACCGGCGGCACCTCGCCCTTCGGCGCCTACGGCTACAACCCGGAAGGCATCCGCATCGGCCAGGACGGCAACCGCAACTTCCGCGCGGTGAAGGTCTGGGACAAGCGCGAGTTCAAGGACCTCGACGACACCGTCGAGCTCGGCACCCGCACCATGCGGCTGGCGCTGCGGCGCCTCCGCCGCTTCGCGCGCACGGGCGCGGCCGAGGAACTCGACCTCGACGGCACGATCCGCGAGAGCGCGCGCCAAGGCTACATCGACGTGCGCCTGCGGCCGGAACGGCGCAATGCAGTAAAGGTTCTGCTCTTCCTCGACGTCGGAGGCTCGATGGATTGGCACGTGGAGCAGGTCGAGGAGCTATTCTCGGCGGCGCGCTCGGAGTTCAAGCATTTTGCGCACTTCTACTTCCACAACTGCCCCTACGAGGCGGTATGGACCGAGAACCGCCGCCGCCGCGACGAGACGACGCCGCTCCTCGACGTGATCCGAACCTATCCGTCGGACTACCGCGTGGTGTTCGTCGGCGACGCCTCGATGAGCCCCTACGAGATCGCGGCGCCCGGCGGCTCGGTGGAGCACTGGAACGAGGAACCCGGCGCGGCCTGGGTCGAGCGGGTGCTCGCGCATTTCCCGAAGGCGGTGTGGCTCAATCCGGTGCCGACGCCGCAATGGGGCTACACGCAGTCGATCGGGATGATGCGGCGGCTGTTCTCCGACCGCATGTTCCCGTTGACCCTTGAAGGCCTCGACGGCGCGATGCGGGCGCTGCTGCGATGACCGCCCAGACCGCCGAGAGCATTTTCAAGCGAGGTGGTTTCCGGCTCGCGTGAAGACAATGCGACCCCGCAATGAGATAGAGCGTTTTCCGTGATCCAGGGATGATGGAAAACGCTCTATCCCTGGCGGGCCGGCGTCGTCACCGTGAGGCCGTCGAACTCAGGCTTGATGCGGATCTGGCAGGAGAGCCGCGAGGTCGCCTTCACGTCCGAGGCGAAGTCGAGCATGTCCTGCTCCATGTCCTCGGCCGGACCGACCGCCGCAGCCCAGTCGTCGGCCACGTAGACGTGGCAGGTGGCGCAGGCGCAGGCGCCGCCGCACTCCGCGTCGATCCCCGGCACGTTGTTGCGCAGCGCCGTCTCCATGACGGTGGCGCCGACGCTGCCCTCGACGGTCCTCGCCGTTCCGGCATGATCGACGTAGGTGATCTTGGGCATCCGTGACTCCGGGCTCGTGGATCGGGCGGGCAAGTGTCGGGCGGGCAGGTGTCCGGCGAGCGCCGAGCCTGCTTACGGGGCATGACGCGGATTGCAAGCACGGCGACGTCCGGGCGCGCCGGCGCAAGCCCACGCGGGCGGTTTGTTGCTGCGGCCTACGCGAAAACCTGCAGGGTGTTCCCGCACCGCACGCGCGCGACCGCTTTTGCCGCAGAGGTCGGCCGCTCAGGCGATCTCGGCGAGGCATGCGGCGACGGCCGGTTCCAGGTCGGCCACCGCCGCGGCACCGTCGCCGCCGCCGCGCAACGCCGTCTCGGCAGCCGAGCTGAGGTCGCGGACGTGGCTGGCGCCGACGGAGGCCGCGGAGCCCTTCAGGGTGTGGGCGAGGTCGGCGCGGTCCTGGGCCGGCAGCGCGGGGTCGGCCAAGCGCGGCAGGATGCGCCGGCACTGGTCGGCGAACAGGCCGAGAAGCTCGGCCGCGAGGTCGGCGTCGCCGAAGGTCTGCGCGGCGAGATGCGCGCGATCGATGGTCTCCATGCTCGACGCCTTCTACCTGCCCATCCACATGCCCTATTACCTGCCCATCGACCTGTACCTCCCCTTCTACCGATCCCTCTTGCCTTTCTAGCTTGCCTGTCTGGTTTGCCCGCGTCCCTGCTGTCCACAGGGCAGGCGGCAAAGCGGTCGCCACCGGGTCGTCCTTGCGGCATCATGGTTTGGCGGCCCGTCCGCATGGGCCGCCCCGCCTTGGTAACCATTCCGTTAAGGATTTCCGGCGCCGACGCGCCGGTCGGGTATCCCGAGGGGGCGACGGGGTCTAAATTGACTTGGTAAACGGGTAGTTGTGTCTCCGCCTCCGGCTTTCGCCGGCGGTCGCGGGATCGCGTAACGAGGCGTTGCATGGCCACCGAGAAGAAGCTGAAGGACCCGGCCGAGGCGGCGCTCTCTGCGATCGAGCAGGCGCTGAACCTCGAGGTCCTGACGCCCGAGGCCGAGGCCCGCGCGGAGCCGCGCCTGCCCGACGTCGGCGACGGCGACCCGCTGCAGGAGCAGGCCGGCCGCCTGAGCCCGCCCCGCCTCGACCTCGATCCGCCGCTCGCCTCCGACGTGCCGCCGCCCGGCCGCGAGCGCGCCCACCGCGAGGGCGGCCTGCTGCCGCCCGACCGCTCCCTCGTGGCCAACGACGACCGCCGCAACATCGGCATCCTGCAGCAGACGCTCCGGGTCCGCCCGGCCCGCACCCCCTACATCCTCGCCGCGCTCGCGGCCTTCGTCTGGGTGAACGGCCTCGCGCTGCTCGCCTGGAACCAGTCCGGCGGCGACCTGCGCGGGTTCCTCACGGGCCTCACCGCGCTGCAGGCGACCGTCGGCGCGGCCGCGCTTGTCGGGCCGGTGGTGCTGTTCCTGATCACCGGCATGCTGGCCGTGCGCGCGCAGGAGATGCGCCTCGTGGCGCGCGCCGTCGGCGAGGTCGCGATCCGCCTGGCCGAGCCCGAAAGCTTCTCCACCGACGCCGTGCTGACGATGTCGCAGACCGTGCGCCGCGAAGTCGCCGCCGTCGGCGACGGCGTCGAGCGGGCGCTCGCCCGGGCCGGCGAGCTCGAGACCCTGGTGCGCGGCGAGATCGCGACCCTGGAGCGGGCCTACTCCGACAACGAGATCCGGATCCGCTCGCTCGTCGACGAGCTGGTCGCGCAGCGCGAAAGCATCGTCGCCAACGCCGAGCGGGTGCGCGGCGCGATCACCGGCTCGCACCAGAGCCTGACGCAGGAGCTGGAGGGCGCGGCCGAGCGCATCGTCACGGCGATGACCGGAGCCGGCGAGCGCGTCACCGGGGCGCTGGACGCGCGCGGCGACGCGATCACGGCGTCGCTGGGCGAGGCGGGCGACCGCGTGGTCGGCGTGATGTCGGGGCGCGGCGACGAGCTGATCGCGCGGCTCGCCGCCACCAGCGAGGGCGTGCGCGGCTCGATCGCCGAGGTAGGCGAGACGCTGACCCGTTCGTTCGAGACCCGGGCCGCCGACGTGACCCGCGTGTTCGAGAGCACCGGCGGCGCGCTCACCGAGCGGCTGGCCGAGAACGCCAGCCAGGTCGCGCGCTCGCTCGCCGAGACCGGCGCCGGCGTGATCGACGCCCTCGACCGCCAGGGCGCCACCGTGCGCGAAAGCTTCGAGCGCTCGGCGGGAAGCCTGGAGACCACCTTCCTCAGCCGCGGCGACGCGTTGGCCGAGCGCTTCACCCAGACCGGCGGCGAGATCACCGCCCGCTTCGCCGAGACCGGCGACGCCCTGCGCGCGCATTTCGCGGCGACCGGCACCGCCCTGTCCGACGACATCGCCGGACGCGGCGCAGCCCTCCGCACCGAGATCGAGACCGCCGGCGACGGCGTCGCCGCGTCGATCGAGGCCCGCGGCCGCGACGCCCAGGCCGGGCTCGCGCTCGCCGCAGCCGGGGTGATCGAGACCTTCACCACCCGCGCGACCACGGTTCGCGACGACCTCGTCGGCACCGCCGAGCGCATCGCGGAGACCGTCACCGCCGGCGGCGGTGTCGTCGCCGACCGCATCGAGGCGATCGCCGGGCGCCTGCACGAGACCATCACGCTCCACGGCGGCGCCCTCGAGACCCGCCTCGACGCGGCCGGCGAGCGCGCCGGCAGCCTCGTGGCTTTGCGCTCGCAGGAGGCGGCCTCCAGCCTGGAGGCCGCCTTCGCCAGCCTCGGCGACACCTTCGCCCACGGTGCCTCGGGTGCGACCGGGTCCCTGCGCGAGACCATCGCGACCCTGTCGGCCGAGATCGTGGCGCGCACCGCCGAGGCCGTCGACAGCTTCCGCCGCTCGGCCGAGGAGACCACGGTCTCGATCGGCGCCACCGGAGCCGAGGCGGCGCAGGCGATGCGTCGCTCCGCCGCCGGCGCCACCGGCGAGTTGGAAGCCCGCACCGTCGAGGCCGTGCAGATCTTCGAGCGGCGCCTCGCCGACACCGCCGCCGACCTCGCTGCCCGCAGCGCCGAAGCCGCGGAGGCGATCACCCTCGCCGCCTCGACCGCGCACGGGGCGACCGCCGCCCAGACCGCAGAGATGGCCGCCCGCGTCTCCGCCGCCATGGACGCCCTGCGCGCCACCTCGGGCGAGGTGACGAGCGCCGTCGAGACCCACATGAACGGCCTGCTCGGCCGGATCGGCGCCGCCTCCGAGGAGGCCGGCGGCCAGCTTGGCGGACGCGCCGAGGCGGCGATCGAAGCCCTGCGCACCGCGATGGGCACGCTCAACGCCGAGTTCTCGACCCGTTCGAACGAGACCACCGGCTCCATCGCCCGCGCGGCCGAGCAGGTCGCCGAGGAGCTGTCGGCCCGGATGCGCACGATCGAGGCGGCCTTCGGCGAACACGGCCGCGGCGTCACCGACCTGCTCGCCAGCCATGCCGAGGAGACCCAGGCGCGGATCGCCGGAACCGGGCGCGACATCGTGCTCGCCGTGGCGACCCAGGGCGCGCGCGTCGCCGACGCCCTGCACCAGAGCGGCGCCAGCTTCGGCGAGACCGCCGACGTGCGGGTGAAGGCGATCGACGAGACGATCGGCAACCGCCTCGCCGCCCTCCACGACATCATCGCCCGCGGCGACATCCTCGCCGACAAGATCTCCCGCGACACCTCCACGCTGGGCGAGACCATGGGCGGCAGCCTCGCCGAGATGGACCGGCTCATCTCCGTCCGGGGCCAGGCCTTCGCCGAGACCATCGTCGAGCGCACCCGCGACGCGCGGGACGCCGTCGAGACGCATCTCGGCGCCCTGGAAGACCGCTCCGCCAAGCGTTCGGCCGAGATCGGAGAGACCTTCGCCAACCTCGTGAGCCACATCGACGGCCATCTCGGCACCCGCGCGACGGCGCTGAACGAGGCCCTGATCGGCCGCACCGGCGAAATGGCGCGGATCATGGCCGAGGGCAGCCGCGACCTCGTCGAGGCGCTGGACGGCCGTGCCGCGGGCCTGGGCCAGGACATCGCGTCCCGTGCCGCCGCCCTCAGCGACGCCCTCGCCGAGCGCAGCGAGGAGATGGCGCGCCGCCTCGACGAGGGGGCCGGACGCTTCGACACCGGCGTGCTCGGCCGCCTGGAAGCGATCGGCGCGGCGCTGGAGGAGCGCAGCCGCCTGGTCGACGAGCGCTTCGGTGCCCAGGCCTTCGAGGCGATCCGCCTGATCGAAAGCCGCACCCGCGCGATCGACGAGGAACTCGGCGGCCGCACCCGCGAGCTCGTTGCGACCATCGAGAGCCGCACCAGCGGGATCGACGCCGCGATGGCGGCGCGCGTCGCCGACCTCACCCGCGCCATCGAGGAGCGGACCGGCGGCATCGACGCCGCCCTCGCCGGGCGCGTCCAGGAACTCGTCGCGCTGATCGAGGAGCGCGCCACCAGCGCCGACGCGGCGCTGGCCACCCAGACCGAAGCGGTGCGGCGCGCCTTCGCCGAGCGTTCGGACCTGCTCGGCCACCTCATCGACGAGCGCACCGCCGCGATGTCGAGCGAGCTCGACGAGAAGGGCCGCATGGTGTTCGGCGCCATTGGCGGCCGCATCACCGAGCTGGCCCGCCTGTTCGACCGCGGCGGCACCTCGCTCGGCGAGGTCATCGATCAGCGCGGCGAGAGCGTGCTGGCGAAGCTCCAGCAGACCATCGCGGACGCGGAGCGCATGCTCGGCGACGGCGAGGGCCGACTCGGGCGCACGCTGGCGTCCCGCACCTCGGACATCAGCGGCCTGCTCGACGAGGGCGTGCGCACCGTCCACGACCTGCTCGACGCCCGCACCAACCAGATCCGCGTCCTGCTCGATGAGCACGCCACCACCCTGTCGTCGAGCCTCGACGGCCGCATGGGACCGCTCCACGACGCCCTCGACAACCGCGGCCGCGAGCTGGTCGAGACCATCGCGGCGACGCTCGGCCACGCCACCACCACGCTGGACGACCGCACCCAGGCGATGGGCAGCCTGTTCGACGAGCGCCTGGATGCGCTGGCGAACCTCGTCGACGGCCGGGGCACGCAGTTCGCCAAGACGGTGGACGCGCGGGCACAAATGCTGCGCGCCCTGTTCGAGCAGGCGCACGCCGCCCTCGACGCCGTGGTCGAAGGCCGCGGCGACGACCTCGCCACCGCCGTCGACGCCCGCGTCGCCGCCCTGCGCGCGGTGTTCGACGAAGCGCCGGCTGCGCTGGTGCAGCTCGTCGAGGCGCGCCAGCAACAGCTCACGCAGACGCTGGACGACCGCACGGCCGCCCTGCGCGACGTCTTCTCGGAGGCCCACGCGGCCCTCGACGGGCTGGTCGAGAACCGCGGCAGGCAGCTCGCCACCACCGTCGACGCCGGCGTCGTCGCCCTGCGCGCGGTGTTGGACGAGGCGCCGGCCGCTTTGGTGCAGCTCGTCGAGGCGCGCCAGCAACAGCTCACCCAGACGCTGGACGACCGCACGGCCGCCCTGCGCGACGCCTTCTCCGAGGCCCACGAAGCCCTCGACGGGATGGTCGAGAGCCGTGGCCGGCAGCTCGCCGAGACCGTGGATACCCGTACGCAGACCCTGCGCACCCTGTTCGACGAGAGCGGCCACGCCCTCGGCAACGCCGTCGAGGATCGCGCCGAGCATTTCTCCCGCACGGTCGCGGCTCGCATGGAGGGCCTGCGCGCCCTGCTCGACGAGGCGACCGGCACGATCGAGCACCTGTTGGAGAACCGCACCACGGCGCTCGGCGGCGACGTCGAGGCCCGCACCCGGGCGATCACCGAGGCGTTCGACGTCCGAATGGCCGACCTCGCCGACCTGCTGCAGACCCGGACCGAGGCCTTCGCCAAGACCGTCGAGGCGCAGGGCACGGCCCTGACCGTGAGCGTCGACGGCCGCAGCGAGGCCTTCACCCAGCGCATCGACAGCCGGATGAAGACCTTCGCCACCCTGGTGGCCTCGCGCGGAGATGCGATCGCCACGGCGTTCGACGACCGCCACGACGCCTTCGCCGGCCTCGTCGAGGAGCGCATGGCCGCCCTGGTGGCGGCGTTGGACCAGCGCGCCCGCGACCACGCGGCGCTCACCGACGGCCACAGCGCGATGCTGGGCGCCACCCTCGACGAGCGCAACGCCGCGATGGCGGCCCTGCTCGACGAGCGGACCGAGGCCCTGTCCGCAGGCTTCGAGCGCCGCGCCGTCGCGCTCGGCAGCCTGGTCGACGCGCGTGGCGAAGCCCTGGCGCGCCGCCTGGCGCAGAGCGCCGAGACGATCGTGCGCGGCATCGAGGAGGGCGGCGAAGCCCTGGTCGAGCGCGTCGACGGCACCGGCCGCTCGGTCACGGACACGATGAAGGGTCATATCGAGCGCCTGCGCGCGGTCATCGACGGGCCGGTGCTGCAGCTCTCCGGCGCCCTGGCCGAGCGCGGCACAGCGATCGAGCGGGCTTTGGCCGAGACCGGGCAGCCACTGATCGAGGCGCTGCGCGAGCGCACCGAGGCGCTCACCGCCCAATCGCGGGAATCCGCCGAGGCGCTGCGCGCCGCGGTCGAGAACGGGGCCGCCCGCTCCATCGCCGGCCTGTCGGAGGTCAACGAGCGCCTGCGGCGCGACCTCGGCGGCGTGGTCGCCCGGATCGAGGGGGCGAACGCCGCGCTCAAGGACCTGCTGGTCGGCGCCAACGCCAACCTCGGCGCGGTCGAGGGCGAGCTCGCCGAGCGCGTCCAGCAGATCCAGGCGGCGCTGCACGACGTGGCGACGCAGACCGGAACCGCGAGCGAAGGCGTCTCGGCTCAGGTCGAGGCCCTGCGCGGCGTCGCCGAGGGTGCCGTGCGCGAGGCCACGAACCTCGCCGAAGCCCTCGACGGGCGCAGCCGTGCGCTCGCCGAGCAGTCGCGCACCCACGTCGCCGAACTCGGCCACGCCGCCGGCTCGCTCGAAGGCGTCGAGAACCGGCTCGCCGCCACTCTGTCGGGCCGCGGGGAAGCAGTCGAGACGGCTCTGGCCGGCCTGCAGGAGCGCTCGGTCGCGCTGGAGAGCCGGACCGCGGCCTTCGCCGAGGGCATCGAGCGCGCGCTGCACGCCGCAGAGGAGCGGGCGCGCGCCGTCGGCGAGAGCCTGACCCAGTCGGCCGAGGCCGCCGGCACCCGCGTCGCCGGGGCCTTCGAAGGCCTGCGGACCGATGCCGGCACGGAGGGCGAGAAGACCACCGAGGCCGTCCGCGCCGCCATCGCCGCCGCCTCGGCCGAGATGCGCACCGTCTTCGCGGAGGCGCAGGCCCGCTTCGGCGAGTCGGTCGCCGGCATGCGCGAGATGGCCGGGGCGATCCGGACCGAGCTCGACGCCACCCGCGCCGACCTCGCCCGCGGCGTGCTGGAACTGCCGCAGGAGACCCAGGACGCCGCCGGCGAGATGCGCCGGGTGGTCTCGGACCAGATCAAGGCGCTGAACGAGCTCTCGGCCCTCGTCGCCCGCTCCAACCGCGCGGTCGACGTGGTCCAGCCGCAGGCGAGCGAGCAGCGACGGGTCGCGGAAGCGGGCGCGCGTGCAGCGCCTGCCGCCCGCACCGCCCCGGCGCAACCCGCGCCCGCCGCGACGGCGCCAACCAAGGCGACCGTGACGGCCGCCCCCGTACGGCCCGCGACGACGACCGCCGCCCCGCGGCCGGCGACGCCGGCACGGA
>NZ_VRUT01000123.1:0-14533 GCF_008039465.1 Methylobacterium sp. WL120
CCCCTGCTCCGCGCCGCCGCCCGCACGCCGACCGATCCCGACGGCAGCTTCCCGCGCGCCGCCCTGGCGATCGCGCTCGAACGCGCCGGCGAGGCGACGGACCGTGGCTTCGCGCCGGACCGCGACCCCGCCCTGGTCGCGACCGGCCGCGGGCGCCTGCGCTTCGCCGACGACGCGACCGCCGCCCGCCTCCTGCTGTCGGAATTCGGCTGGACGTTCCATCGCGGATGACCGAGGGGGCCGGCCCCCCTCGGCCTCTTGGGGCCCGGGATGGTGGGTCCCTCAGTGCGACTTCACCAATCCGCGCACGGGCTCCGCCGCCGCGTCGCGGGCCGGGAAGGCGCGGCGTATCGCGTCCACGAAGGCGTTGGCCGGGCCGTCCCAGTCGTGGCGGGCGACGTGGGCGCGGGCGCGGGCCGCGTCGAAAGGCAGGCGCCCCTCCACCGCCGCCTGCATCAGGGCAGCGAGGCGCTCGATGCGGTCCGGCGCGTCGAGGTCGAAGTAGCTCGCCGCGTCGCCGCCCGATTCGGGGATGGCGGTGACGTTCGAGGCGATCACCGGCGTGCCGAGCGCCAGGCTCTCCAGAACCGGGATGCCCCAGCCCTCGCCGGCGCTCGGGAACACCAGGGCGGCGGCGTTGGCGTAGAGGTCGCCGAGGCCGCGGTCGTCGATTCCGGCCACGTGCACCACGTCCGCCATGGACGAGAGCCGCGCCAGCGTCTCCGGGTTCTCCCCGTCGGGCTTGCCCACCACCACGAGGCGGGCGGCGCCGGGGCTGAGCCGCGCGAAGGCGTCCAGCGTCAGCGCGAGGTTCTTCCGCGGCTCCAGCCGCCCGACCATCATCAGGTAGGGGCGCCCGTCGCGGATCGGCGACCGGGTGATCGCCCCGGTGCGGGGCGGGCTCGTCCCGCAGCGGACCTCGACGATGCGGTCCGGATCGATCCGGTAGGTCCGGGCGATCGAATCGCGGCTGTAGCGCGAGATCGTCACGACGAGGCGGGCGCGCTTGGCACTGATCCGCGTCAGCAGGCGGGTGCGCCAGCGCATGCCGAAGGCGAAGAACGCCGGATGGGTCTCGAACAGGATGTCGTGGACGACGACGACCTGGCGCGCGCCCGGCACCAGCGGCGGGGCGATGTAGGTGGTCAGCAGGGCGTCGATCCGGTCGCGGTGCACGAGCCAGGGCCAGACCGCCAGCAGCCGCAGGGCGCGGGGCACCCGCGGCAGCCGGACGTGCTCGACGTTTGCGCCCGCAATCATCGTCGCGGCGCGCGCGGGGTCGTCGGAATAGATCACGTAGGTGGCGTCCGGGTGGCGCGCGACCGCGCGGCCGACCACGTTGACGAGCCAGGTGCGGCTGCCCTGCATCTTGCCGACGAGGACGTGGGCGTCGATTCCGATCCGGGTCATGTCACGGGCTCCGATAGGCGCCGAAGGTCGGGGCCTCGTTGGGGGCGTAGGGGCGGCCGATCAGGTCCCGCGTCGCGCCGAGCGCGATGCCGGGACGCGAAAGCGCACGCGTCAGCGCGAAGCCGTTCGCGAAGGGATTCGTGGGGTCGGCGAAGGCCGGCGCCTCGGTGAGGTCCGGCGCGGGCGCTCCCAGCGGCAGCGACGCGCCGTCGTCGGTGCGGGCGGCGCCGTAGGCGTAGAGCCAGCCGCCGGGCGCGTGCCGCAGCAGGTTGGGGCCGATGGCGTTGCCGCGGCCGGTGCTCGTCGCCTCGACGACGACGGCGGCGACGCCGCCCCGCGTCGCCACCACGATGTTGTTGAGCACCCGGTTGTCGACCGTGCGGGCGACCTGCTTCGTGTAGTCGCTGGCCAGCACGATCTCGCCCTTGTAGGCGTGCCGGCCGCCGGAATCGGCCATGTTGCCGACGACGGTGTTGTTCGAAACGAGGTTCCGGCCGGCGTCGAACAGGTTGATGCCGGCGCCGTCGTTGCCGGTCGTCACGTTGAAGGCGACGAGGTTGTCGTCGCACCACTGATCGACCTGGATGCCGTTGCCGTCCTGGCCCGTCGTCTCCCGCTGCCCGGTGACGACGTTGTAGCGGATGGTGTTGCGGTCGCCCGCGTCCTGCCCCGCATCCTTGGCGTAGACGTGGATGCCCGAGGTGCCCGACATCGAGACGCCGTTGTCGTGGACCCGGTTGCCCTCGACGACGTAGCCCGACCCGTTGATCTCCATCCCGTGGATGCCGCTGCCGGAGACCGTGTTGCTCGCGATGATCGTCGGGTCGTCGGGGGGCGCGTTGATCACGTCCACGGCGATGCCGTGGGTCTTGTTGCCGGTGAGCCGGTTGCCGAGGATGCGGTGCCCCGCCCCGGAGCCGTCGCCGATCCAGATGCCCAGCCCCGAGGCGTCCACCGCCGAATCCCGGACGGTGACGTGGTGGCTGCCCCGGCGCAGGATGAAGCCGGAATTCACCGCCCCCCGCACCGTCAGCCCGGACACGGTGACGTAGGCCGCGTCCTCGAACACCACCGAGTTCGACAGCACCGGCTCGGTGCCGGGCACAGCAGCCACCGTCACCGGCGCCTCGGCGGTGCCGCGGGCGCTGACGACGACCACGCCGTCGAAGCGGCCGCCCTTGACCAGCACCGCGCTGCCGGCCGCCAGGCTCGCGAAGGGCACGGCGGACAGCGCCGCCACCGTCCGGTAGCCGGGCATCGTCGCGCCCGCCGGGTCGACGAGGATGCGCTGCAGGCTGGGGGGCTCCGCCGGCTGGCAGGCGGTGGAGGCCGCCAGCATAGGCAGGAGCGCGACGATCGCCGTCGCCCGGAGGCGGATGCTCATGCGGCCTCCGCGAAAGCGCGGGCGATGGCGAGCCGCTTGCGGCGCTGGAACAGCCGCCGCCATACCGTCCGCCCGGCGGCCGGGCTGAGGCGGGTGAGCGAGCGCGCCGCCGCGCGCCAGCCGGGCAGGGCGACCTCGGGCATCACGAGGTCGGCGAGCGCGTGGCGGCGCGCGCGACCGAAGGGTTCTGGGCCGACGAGCCCGAGGCGGGCGAGGTCGGGGGCGAGGTCGGGGCGCTTGCGGTACCACAGCACCAAGGCCGCCCCCTCGCGCTCGGCGATGCGCAGATAGGCCGCCTCGTCGAGGAAGTGGTGGTGGTAGGCCAGCGCCTGCGGCTCGTAGAACAGGCGCATCCCGCGCCGCGCCAGCCGCTCGCCGAGCTCGATGTCCTCGTGCCACGTCAGGCGCGGATCGAAGCCGCCGGCCTCGCGCAGGAAGCCGGCGTCGACGCTGACGTTGCAGGTCAGGAACGCGTCCCAGCCGAGCTCGACCTTGCCGGCGAGCGCGTCGTAGGAGGCGTCGTGGTGGAGCGCCGCGAACGGCGAGAACGGCAGCGCCGGGTCGATCGTCATCCGCCCGAGGATCGCCGTCTCGCGTCCGCCCCGCCGGGCGTGGGCCGCGAGGTGCGCCGCGACGAGGTTCGGGCCGGGGATTGTGTCGTCGTTGACGACGAGCAGGCGCGTGCCGCGGGCGGCCGCGATCGCCCGGTTGCGGGCGGCGTTCGCCCCCGCATTCTCCTGGCGCAGGTGCACCACCGGCCGCCGAGCGGTCGCGACCGCCCGGCTGATCACCGCGCCGGTGCCGTCGAGGGAGCCGTCGTCGCAGACCACGATCTCGAAGGCGGCTTCCGTCTCTTGGCGATCGAAGGCGGCGAGGGTCAGCCGCAGGGTCTCGGCGCGACCGTAAGTCGGGATGATCACCGACAGGATCGGGGTGTCGGCGGGCGTGTCCGGCGTCATGACGAGGCTTCCGGGCTGGAGAGTTGCGGGCTGGTGAGGGAGGGGCCGGCGAGGGGATCGCGCGGGCGCAGCCACAGGCCGCCGGCGAGCGCGAGCAGCGCGCCGGCCGGCAGGGCGACGGGGGCGAGGGCGGCCGGGCTCGCGAGGACGCAGGTCGCCATGGCGAGGGTCGGCACCAGGATCGCCGGCCAGTCGCGGGGCAGGAGCGGTGCCCCGACGGACCGGCGGAACGCGAACACAACCACCGCGAGCATCGCGAACTCGGCGGCGAGCGCCGCGAGCGCGGCGCCCGTCGCGCCGGCCCGCGGCACCAGCACGAGGCAGAGGACGGCGTTCACCGCGCAGCCGGCGGCGCTGAACGGCACCGCGAAGCCGGTGCGGCCGAGCGCGACCAGGGCCGAGAACAGGATCGTCGCGGCGATCATCGCCGCCGCCATCAGCGCGGCGATGCGCAGGACCGGCACGCTGGCGGCGTAGTCCGGCCCGAACAGCAGGCGGACCAGCGGGTCGGCCAGCACCCAGGCCGCGATCACGCCGGGGCCGGCGGCGGCGAGCACCAGGCGCAGCGCGAGACGGGTCTGCGCCGGCAGGGTGCCGGCGGCGGCGGCGCGCCCGAACACCGGCAGCAGCGGGGCGGCCAGGGTGATCGCGACGGCGACCCCGAGCTCGAAGAAGCGGTAGCCGGCGGTGAACAGCCCGACCTCGGCCGCCCCCGCGAAGGCGGCGAGCGCGAGCAGGCCGATGCGAGCGTTGAGCGTGCCGAGCGCGTTCGAGACGCCGACGCCGGCCGCCCCGCGGATCGTGGCGAGGCCGTCCGTAAGAGCGGCGACGTGCAGCGGCACGAGCCGTCCGGCGAGCACCAGGGCGAGGGCGCCGTAGGCCGTCCCGGCCGCCACCGCGACCAGGGGCAACACCGCCTCCGGCGCGTCGAGGGCCAGCGCCAGCGCGGTCCCGACGACCAGCACGGCGGCGTTGGCGAGGGAGGGATAGGCCGACCAGCCGGGCCGGCCGCAGACCTGGAACAGCGCGTCGAGGAAGCGGGCGGCCACGAGCGGCATGGCGAGCGCCGCCAGCGTCAGCGCGGGCCGCGTCGGCGCCGGCAGCAGCGGCAGGGCGCAGAGCAGCGCGAGGCCCGTTCCCGCCCCGAGGATCAGCCGGGCGGAGAGCATCGCGGCGAGGGCGGCGGCCCGCGCCTCCGGCTCGCAGGCGCCGATGCGGGCGGCGAAGGTCAGCGTCGTGCCGAAGTCGGCGGCGATCAGGGCGATCGCCAGGGCGGCGAGCGCGAGGCCGTAATGGCCGAGCACCACCGGCCCGGCCACCTTCGCCACCATCACGAAGGCCGCGAAGCCCGCCAGCAGGTAGATCCCGCGGCCGGCCGCCTGCCCGACGAGGTTGATGCCGTAGCGCATCCCCCTCCGGTCTTGGCCCGTGTCGGTTCGATTCACCACCATACGCATCTTTCGGTGATTTTCGCCGGAAGAATGCTACCTACGATTGTAGGATCGCACGGCCCGGACGGGCATACCGCGAAAACGCCCTATGGTTGCGTCTATAAGTATTATACAACCGTAAAGAGAGTGGCATGCCCAAGTCAGCCGACGTGCTCGCAGCCCGTGACCTCGCCGGAACCGATCCAGGCGGCGTCGCCGCGATCTCCTGGGCGGAGACGCGCGCGGCGCTCCGCGCCGACCGGGCGCATTGGGCGCGCCGCATGCCCGGGCCGGTGCGCCTGCGCCGCGGCTACCAGGCGATCTGGCTCTATCGGATGTCGCGCTACGCCCACGAGAACGGCTGGCGGATGGCGGCGTGGCTGCTCTGGATCGTCAACGGCTGGCTGACGGGCTCGGACATCCCGCCCTCGACCCGGATCGCCGGCGGGATGTTCCTGCCCCATCCCTACGGCACGATCATCGCGGGCGCCGTCGGGCGCGACGCCGCCTTCGGCTTCCAGGCCTCGATCGGCGGCCTCTACAAGACGCCGGACCGCGACGTCGGCGGCGGCCCCGGCCTGCCCCGCCTCGGCGACGACGTCGTCCTCGAGCCGGCCTCGATCGTGCTCGGCGCGGTGCTGATCGGCGACCGCGCCCGTGTCGGGCCGCGCTGCCTCGTGCTCAAGGACATCGAACCCGACACCGACCTGGCGCCGACCGACTGGCGTGCGCTGCCGGGACGGGGCGTCGCGTCGTGAGCGACGCCCGGCCCCTGCCCGAACCGGACCTCGACCACGCCCGCCCGGCGGTGATGCGGCGGATGCTGGCCGCCGACCTCGCGCGGATCGTGCGCCAGATCAGCGGCGACAGGCCGATGTCGCGCGCGCGCGCGGCGATGATGGTGCTGCTGCCGGCGATGCAATGCGCCGCGTTCCACCGGGTCGCCCACCTGCTGCACCTGCGCGGATGGCGGCGGAGCGCTGCCGCCGTCGCCGGGCTGTCGACGCGCCTCACGGGCGCCTCCTTTCACCCGGGATCGCGGATCGGCCCCGGCTTGTTCGTGCCCCACCCGGCCCGGATCGGCTTCTGTGGCACGGCGGGGCGCGACCTCGTGATCCTGCCGGCGGTGGTGGTCGCGCCCGCGCGCCCGGTGCTGGCCGCCGACCCGTTCCCCGCGGACGCGCCGCGCCTCGGCGACGGCGTCGTGGTCGGCGCCCATTCGCTCGTCCTCGGGGCGGTGACGGTCGGCGACGGGGCGATGGTCGGCGTCGGGGTCGCCACCCTGCGGGACATCCCGACCGGGACCGTATCGGTCCAGCGCCTGCGCCAGACCAGCGTCCCGACCCGCGAGCCGGATCCTGTGGTCGCCGAAGACATCACGATCGCGCAAGCCTCCGGGCCCGCCCGGGACAGGAGCGCCGCATGAGACGCCCCCGTAACCTCTATCACCGGGCCGGGGGCCATCCCGTGGCCTCAGCCCGCGACCTCGACGCGGGCCGCGGCCCGGCGGCGGGCGCGGGTTTCGGGGAGCTGCGCGCGCAACACCCGCTCGTAGGCGTCGACGATGCCGTCCCAGGCAAAGGCCTCGGCGTGGCGCGCCCGCGCGCCGGACGACATCGCCGCGAGCTGCCCGGCCGGGGCGCGGGCGAGCCGCACGATGCCATGGCGCAACTCGGTCTCGTCGCCGAAAAAGGCGGCGTCGGGTCCGGCCACCCAGCGGTTGAAGACGTTGTCGTGGGCGAGCACCGGCGAACCGGCGCCGAGCGCCTCGACCAGCGAGGGGTTGGTGCCGCCGACCGTGTGGCCGTGGATGTGGAAGCGGGCGTGCCGGCGCAAAGCCGCGACGCGGTCCGCCTCGTAGATCGCGCCGGCGAAGATCACGTCCGGCCCGGCGGCCGCGCGCACCGCCCGGTGGTAGGCGTCCGCCTCCGAGAGTTTGCCGAGCACCACCAGGGGCAGGCCGGGGCTCACCTCGCTCCAGGCGCGGACCACCTGCAGCACGAGGTTCTCGGGCACGATGCGGGCGATGGCCAAGCCGTAACGCTGCGGCTCAACCCCGAGGGCGGCCAGCGACGCCGCCGGCGCGTCGGCCACGGGGTCAGCCCCGTAGGCGATGGTGGTGATGCGCCGCGTCGCGTTCACGCGGGCGAGGTGCCGGGCGATCTCGGGATGGTCGGCGACGAGGTGCGTCGAGAACAGGCTGCCGCAATGCTCGTTCAGCCAGAACCACACCTTGGCGGGCTTCGACCAGCGGTCCCGGCGCCACTCGATCCCGTCCATGTTCATCACGCTGCGCTTTCCCGTCAGCCGGTAGAGCAGGGAGAACGCGGCGGTGTTGTAGCCGAGCACGAGCGGCAGGGCGGGGCGGAACGCCGCCCGCAGGGTGCATTTCCAGTCGAACAGGATCGTGGCGAGCGGGCCGTCGCCCGGCGCCGCGACCGGGATCAGGTCGACGCCGCGCCAGGTCGAGGGCGCAGTCGGCCGATCGACCTGGCAGTAGACCTCGACCCGCCAGTCGCGGGCGACCAGCTCCAGCGCGAGCCGTTCGGCCAGGGTCTCGAAGCCGCCATGCGCCGCGGGGACGCCCCGCGTGCCGAGGATCGCCACCGCCGGGCGCGCTGCGCCGGCGTGCCGCCCGCCATCGGACGCCCGCACGCGGCGCGTCCCCACCACCCCATCGCTTGAGGAGGACGATTCATGGGCCACGACACCCTTCTGCGCCAGGACGCGATGCCCCATCGGGAGCCGGTCACCGTCGAGGAGCGGCTTTTTCGCGAGATGGGAGCCGGGGGCTATTCCCGGCAGGACCACCGGATGGAGTACATCGTCCGCGTCAACACGCTGCTGCGCCCCGACATGCGGGTGATGGAGTTCGGCGCCGGACGCGGCAAGTGGAGCCATGACCCGGTTCCACTGCGCCGCCAGCTCGGGGACTTCCGCGGGCGCTGCGCCCACGTCACCGCCTGCGACGTCGACGAAGCGGTGCTCGGGAACGAGACGGCGGACGCCGTCAAGCTCGTCGGCCACGACGGGCTGCTGCCCTTCCCCGATGCCAGCTTCGACCTGATCTCGGCCTTCTCGGTGCTGGAGCACATCGAGACGCCCGAGCGGACGGCGCAGGAGCTCGGCCGCATCCTCGCCCCCGGCGGCTGGCTCTGCGCCTGGACGCCCAACCGCTGGGGCTATGTCGGGGTCGGAGCCCGGCTGGTCCCGAAGCGGCTGCACGCCCGGGTGCTGCGCCTGGTCGAGCCACGCCGCGTCGAGATCGACTCGTTCGTGCCGCTCTACACGATGAACACGGAGGCGGCGCGGAAGCGGCTTTTCCCAACTGACCGGTTCGAGCACTTCACCTACGCGTTCGACGGGCAACCGTTCTATCATGGCGAGAACATCGTCCTGGGCAAGTTTTGGGAGTTGCTGTTCCGGCTCACGCCGGGTCCGTTCAAGGGCTATCACATGGTCTTCATCCGAAAGCGCTGAGCGGTTACAGCGCCTTCGTGGTTTCTATATTTGCGAGGTGGTCCGCGAACCGCTTCATGTCGCGGCTCCTGCCCAACAGGTCCGGCCGGCGCCGCAGCCGGCCGAGCAGGCCGTAGACGGCCGCGCGCGCGGTGAACCCGAGCCAGAGCGGCACCGCGAAGAAGGCCGGCGAGGACAGCCGGCGCCCCCCGTTGCGCAGCCGATAGACGCCGGCGAGCCCGTCGAGCCAGCGGGGGGAGCGGGTGCTCCCCGAGCCGCCCTGGAGGTGGACCACGCTGCGGTCCGGCAGGTACTCGACCCGCCATCCGGCGTCGCGCACCCGGCAGCCCCAGTCGACGTCCTCGCCGTAGAGGAACAGCGGGCTCGACAGGCCGCCGATCGCCTCGACCGCCGCGCGCCGCAACATCAGGAAGGCGCCGCAGAGCCAGTCGACGGAGACCGGCCCCGGCGCTCGCGCCTGGCCGCCCGACAGGTAGACTCCGCGCAGGCCGAACCGCCCCGACAGACCAGCCGCGTGTACCGCGACGGTGAGCGGGCGCGGCTCGAACCCGGCGTCGCCGACCTGATGGCGCCCGTCCTCGAAGACCAGGCGCAGGCCGACGGCGCCGACCTGGGGGTGGGCATCGAGGTGGGCGAGCGCCACCGCGACCGCATCCGGGTCGCGCAGGTACGCGTCCGGGTTGAGCAGCAGGATCGCGTCGCCGCGGGCCGCGGCGTAGGCGATGGCGTTGGCGCCGGCGAACCCGTGGTTCGTCGTCTCCGCGATCACGCGGATGTCGGGCCAGGCGGCAGCGATCCGCTCGGCCGTGCCGTCGCCGGACGCGTTGTCGACGACGATCACCTCGTAGGGACGGTCGATCCGGCTCGCCGCGAGCAGGGCGAGGCAGGTGTCGACGTCGGCGCCGGACTTGTAGGTGACGACGAGGACGCTGAGGGCGGGGGTCATCGCAAGCTCGCGCTTCTTCGTTGGGATCTGGCGCGGGACGCCACGCCGCGACTCCCTCTCCCAGCGGGAGAGGGCTGGGGTGAGGGGCGTGCGTCATCCGGAAAGGTCACGCCCCTCATCCTGTCCTGCTCCCCCTGGGAGAAGGGACCCGCGCTCGGTGCGGTGAGGGCGGCGATGCGGCCGGCGCGCTGCGCCGCCGCCACCGCCGCGATCATCCCGAGCGCGGTGTAGAGCAGCTCGGCGATGCCGAGGTTCAGGCGGAAGCCGGGGTCAACGAGGCCGTGGAGGAGGTGGGCGAGGAGCCCGATCGCCGAGGCGCCGGCGATGGCGGCGAGGGGGTCGCCGACCGGCGCGCGCCGCACCGCGGAAAAGCCGCGCCACAGGCCGATCCCGAAGACCAGGGCGAAGGCGGCGTACCCGACGATCCCGACCTCGGTGAGGACGAGGATGTGGAGGTTGTGGACGACGTGGTTCGAGCGGTCGAACAGGCCGGCGAGCCGCGACAGGCCGGTGTGGTCCAGCGTCGCGAACATGTTGCCGAAATTGTTCAATCCGACCCCGAGGATCGGGAACTGCGAAAACAGCGCGAGCGCCGCCGCGTTCAGGGGGCCGCGCTGCGCCGCCGAGCCGCCGTCGTCGGCGAACAGCCGCTCCCAGATCATCGGACCGACGACGATCGCTGCGACGACGCCCACGGCGAGGAGGAGGCCCGCCACGACCAGGCTCGCCCGCGAGAGCAGCCGGTCGCGGTAGACCAGCAGCACGACGAGTGACGCCGAGAGCGGGTAGGTGAGCCACGAGGCCCGCGACAGGGTCAGCACCACGCCACTGAGCGCCGAGAGCGCGCCCATCGCCCCGACGAGGCGCAGCCAGGCCGGGCCGCGGGAGAGCGCCAGAGCCAGCGCGAGCGGCCACACCACCTCGTAATAGTAGCCGAGGATGTTCGGGTGGACCTTGAAGCCGGCGGCGCGGCGCTGGGCCTGGAAGTTGATGTTCTCCTCGACGATCTGCTCCTCGCCGAGCACGCCGAGGCCGAGTTCCGAGCCGGTGACGTACTGCACCGCCGCCGCCGCGGTCTGGACCAGGCAGAGGACGCAGATCGCCAGCGCCAGGGTGCGGACATCTTGCGGGCCGAGGTTGGCGATCGCGACCGAGACGACGAGCAGGGTGAGGAAACGCCACTCGTCGAACCACAGGTAGGTCGGGTCGCCCGCGTTCACGAGGGAGAGCACGCCGGCCGCCATGAAGGCGAGTTGCGTCAGCACCAGGGGCGGATCGAGCGACACGCGCTGCGGGCCGGCCTCGCCGATCCCGACGAGCCGGAAGGCGATGAGCGTCAGCGCCACGAGGAAGGCGACGCTGACGGTCAGCCCGGCGCCGCCGCCGATGCTCGGCAGGTACTGTCCGACCGCCTCGAAGTGCTGGAAGACGCTGACGTCGAGCTTGACCGTGAGCCCGACCGCGAAGGCGACGAGCAGGAACGGCGTCAACCGGACGCGCTGGCCCAGGATCAGGGCGGCGAGGCCGCCGAGCGGCGCGACCAGCCCGACGACGGCGAACTTCGGCGGCGCGCTTGCCAGCGCCACGGCGGCGGCGGCGGCGCCGGCGCCGATCGCCAGCGGCGGAAGGGTGCGGAGCGCGAGCCTCATCCGAGCCGCCGGTAGAGCCAGTCGGGGATCGGCCGCCGGGTCCGGTTGAGGACGACGCCGAGGGCGGTGCCGCCGGCGGCGTCGAGGTCGCGCATCGCCTGCTCGGCCACGACCCGCCGGGTCCGTTCGGCCCCGACGACCACGACGAAGCCGTCGACGAGGGGGCCGAGCGCCGCGGTGTCGCCGATCTGCCCGATCGGCGCGCAATCGAGGATCGCGAGGTGGTAGCGCTGGTCGACGAGCCCGAGGAAGGCCTCGACGCGGGCGTCGTCGAGGCCGGCCTCGCGGATCGCGGCGGCGGTGCCGGCGGGGACGACGTGGAAGCCGTCGGCCACCGGGTGGACGCCGTCCAGGGGCGCCGCCGCGCCGACGACGATGTCGGCGAACCCCGGCTTGCCCGCAAGACCGTAGGCGGCGGCGAGCGCGGGCTTGGCCCAGTTCGCCTCGATCAAGACCACGTCGAGGTCGCGCCTTGCATAGAGCCCGGCGAGCTGGCGGCTGAGCGAGGTGACGCCGTCTCCGGCCTGCACCGCGGTGACGCCGATGCGCCGGAGCGGCGGCCCCTCGCGCCGGTTGAGCTGCACCAGGGCCGGCTCGAGCACTGCGCGGTCGGGCACCGCCGGATCGTAAGTGGCGGCGATCATGCGGTGGCTCCACGGAGGCCGGGGGCGCGGGAGCGCCGCGGCGCGGCGCGGCCCTCGTCGCGCAAGGGGAGGGCGGCGAGCACCGGCACCCCCAGCGAGCGCGCCACGTCCGACGCGCTGCGGTAGGTCTGGGCGAGGATCTCGGCCAGCGCGACGTAGGCCAGAGCCGCGACGAGCCCGAGGCCGGCGGCGAGCCCGAGGATCAGCAGGCGGTTCGGCCCACTCGGCAGCCGCGGCGGCACCGCCCGGGCGACGAGCGCGGACGAGGTGACGGACTGCGAATCCAGGCCGGTCCCGGTCGTCAGCTCGTCGATGCGACGCTGGGTCTGGGCGATCTCGTCGGCGAGCAGGCTCTTCTGCTGGCCGAGCCGGCCGAAGGCGAGGGAGGCGTCGCTCTGGCCGATCGCCGCCTGGCGCCGCGACGCCTCGATGTTGGAGATCGCCGCGATCTTCTCCGCGAGCACCGCGAGCCGGGTGGTGTCGGCGCTGATCAGCGCGCGGTATTTCTGCCGGGCGAGCTCGGTGAGGTCGCGGTCGAGGCTGGCGAATTCGGGCGCCGCCGGGCGGAACCGCGTGGCGAGTTCCGAGCGCCGGGTGCGCAGCTCGGCGAAGCGCTGGTCGAAGGCGGCCACCGTCGGGTCGGCGTCCGGCGGGGTCGGCTGCCAGCGGTCGGGACCGGATTCCTTGGTGCGCCTGAGGCGGGTCTCGACGCCCTCGCGCTCGATCTGCGCCGCCGACTTCTGGCGGGCGAGGTCGGCCAGCGTGCCGAGGTCGTTCTGCTGCTCGATGGCGAAGCTCGCGGTGTTGGCGCCCTTGAGGTATTTGCCGAGCTGCCGGTCGATCGCGGCGAGCTCGGCGCGGGCGCGCTCCAGCTTGCCCGCGTAGAACGAGGCCGGCGTCTCGTCGGCGTAGACCTCGACGTGGCGGCGCTTGTAGGCGTCGAGCAGGCGGTTGAGGGCGTCCGCCGCGAAGGTCGGGTCGGTCCAGGTGAACCCGGTGACGATCACGTCCGTCTCCTTGACGAACACGACCTTGAACGAGGCGAGGTAGGCCTCGAAGAGCTTCTCGTCCGGGCTGAGGTGGCGCAGCAGGCCGACCGCCTCGAGGGGGATCCGCGCGGTGTCGACGATCCAGGTCTTGACCGCCTTGGCGGCGCGCACGAGCTGGCGCCCCTGGTAGACGAGCCAGGCGCCCCATTCCTCGGGGGGCTGGCCGAGGTCGCCCAGCGGCATGATGCGCTTCAGCGCCTCGAACTCGCCGCGCACGATGCTCGGGTCGCGCAGGATCTCGATCTCGTTGTTCACGTTCTGCGCGCGCTCGGAGAACATGTAGTTCTGGTTGGCGCCGCCATTGATCGGGGCGGCCGACTTCTCGCGCCCGAGGCGGATGATGAGCTTGGCGTCCGCGGTGTACTCGGTCGGGGTCAGCAGGAGGTAGATCCCGGCCCCGACCAGGGCCGCGGCCAGGATCAGCAGCGCCGGGCGGGCGTGGCGGAACAGGGCGCCGAGCCCGTCGCGCAGATCGAAGCCATGCCGCTCGAAGCCATGCCGCTCGAAGCCCCGCGGGTCGAGGGCCGTCTCGGTGCCGCTCATAGGGCTGCCCTCGCCGTGGTGCTGGTGGAGGTCGAGGCGGACGGACCGGTGATGTAGTTCACGCCGAAGCCGGTGCCGTTGAAGAGCAGGATCTGGCGGACCACGAGGTCGACCGCGCGCGCGGTCTTGGCGAGCACCGAGGGCGGCACGTAGACCGTGGCGTTCGGCGGCACGACGATCGAGTCGGCCAGGCCCGGCACGCTGATGTCGACGACCTGCACACTTCCTTGCGCGCCCGCGTCGAAGCGGATGATCCGCACCGCCTCGCCGGCCGCGGTCGGCAGGACGCCGCCGGCGGTGCCGAGGACCTGGGCCAGCGTCCGCGGCCCCGACAGGGTGACCGGGCCGGGCACCCGGACCTCGCCGAACACCATGGTGTTGGCCGGAACCAGCGAGGCCAGCCGCACGCTCGGGCTGACCGAGGCGAGGTGGTGCCGGTAGGCGGCGGACAGCGCCGCCGAGACCTCGTTGACGGTGCGGCCGGCCGCCTGGACCGGGGGCACCATCGGCAGGTTGATCTTGCCGTCCGGCTCGATCGCCATCAGCTTGACGCGGCCGATGTCGGACCGCTGGGTCAGGTCGCGGAAGTCGTCGATGGGCGTGCGGAACTTGCGCAGCAGGATCGTGACGACCGGGTTGATCAGGACGTCGTCGTAGGTCTCGCGGATCAGGGTGGCGGCGCGCTCGGGCGACAGGCCGGCGACCATGATGCCGTTCTTGCCGGGCAGCGAGATCCGCCCGTCCGGCCGGACCACAACCGTCCGGTTGTATTCAGGGTGCGTCCGGAAATCGACGTCGAACTCGTCGTTCGGGTTGAGCCGATAGGTCGGCTGGACCACGCTGGAATCGATCAGCAGCGAGACTTCGAGGTTGTCGCCGACGTTGAGGCGGTAGTTCATCAGCCCGAGGCGCATGGTGCGCCCCACCTCCTCCTGCGCCGCGGCGACGACCGCCGGCGGCGCCTCCGGGATGGAGCCGGTCCGCGCGACGTCGCCGACCGCAGAGGGCGCGGCCTGCCGCGCGCGGGTCGCCATGCACC
>NZ_VRUT01000124.1:0-14414 GCF_008039465.1 Methylobacterium sp. WL120
TCGGCTACGCCTTCGACCGCACCCTCGTGTACGGCACCGGCGGCTTCGCCTACGGCAGCGGCGGCGGCCGTGACTTCGGTTCGGGCGTGTCCCGCAACGACTTCCAGACCGGCTGGGCCGCCGGCGCCGGCGTCGAGTACGCCCTGCCGACCGA
This sequence comes from Methylobacterium sp. WL120, assembly GCF_008039465.1. Taxonomy (NCBI): domain Bacteria; kingdom Pseudomonadati; phylum Pseudomonadota; class Alphaproteobacteria; order Hyphomicrobiales; family Methylobacteriaceae; genus Methylobacterium; species Methylobacterium sp. WL120. The sequence continues at coordinate 155 of NZ_VRUT01000124.1, forward strand.
CTCGTTCCTGAACTTCTTCCGCTCCTCGGCCGTGACGCTGAAGGTGGAAGGCCTGTACGTGAACCTCGACCAGAACGGCCGCAACAACGGCGCGTTCGCGACCAACTCGACCGGCACCGTGACCCTGACCTCGCCGGGCGTGACCGTCGTGCAGAGCGGCCTGAACCGCAACAACAGCACCGAGTTCGCTGTCGTGCGCGCCGGCCTGAACTACAAGTTCGGCTCGTACTAGGACCTTCGGGACCGGACGCGGCCCGCGACCCGGGCGGCAGACGGTCCCGATCCTCGACCCGATACAGAGAAGCCCGGCCGAAAGGCCGGGCTTCTTGCATTTCGGAAGGCCGTCCAGCCCGGCGAAACGAAGCTGTGCCTCACGGCGAAGTTTTCCGCGTGGCCCCTGACAAAGCGCCGCGTCTTCCCCATCTTCTGTGGATCCAGGCGGCGCGAGACGCCTCCTGTTCGACCCGAGGAGGACGACTCCATGAACAGCGAAGAACGCGACGTCATCTCCGGCATCTTCCAGCGCCTGGAGCAGGCCTCGAGCCAGCCCCGCGACGCCGATGCCGAGCGCTTCATTGCCGACAAGCTCCGGGCCCAGCCCTACGCGCCGTACGCGATGGCACAGCTCATCTACGTGCAGGAAGAGGCGATCAAGAGCCTGAACCAGCAGCTCGAGCAGGCCCGCCAGCAGCAGGCGCAGCCGCAAGGCTCGAGCGGCGGCTTTTTATCGAGCATCTTCGGCGGCGGCTCGCAGCGCCAGGATCCGCAGCCGCAACAGCGGGCCGGCGGCGCCTGGGGCAACCAGGGCGGCGCGCCGCAGGGAAACCCTCAGCAAGGCTATCCTCAGCAAGGCTACCCGCAACAGGGTTATCCGCAGGGCGGCCCGCAGCAAGGCGGACCTTGGGGCGGCCAGCAGCAGGCGCCCGCCCGCGGCGGCGGCTTCATGGCGACGGCCTTGCCGATGGCGGCGGGCGCGGCCGGCGGCATGCTGCTTGGTAGCGCCTTGTCGAACGCCTTCGCCGGCGGCCATTCGAGCCTCGGCAGCGCCTCGGCGGCCGGCCTTGGTGGCGGCACCACCATCGAGAACAACTATTTCGGCGCGGATGCCGGCGGCACCCAGGATTTCGGTGCGCCGCTCGGCGCCGGTAGCGACGCGGCCTTCGATGGCGGCAACGACGACTTCGCTGGCGACCTCGGCGGCGGCGACGACAGCGACTGGGCCTGATCGAAACCGGCGAAGCGGGCACGCACATTCGGGCTCGACGTCCGCTTCGCCGCCGATCCGTCGTAATGCAAAAAGGGCTCGGGACCGCCTTTCGAGGCGGCCCCGAGCCCTTTGTCTTTCCGTCTCGCCTACATCACCTCGACGCGCGTTCCCACCGGCACCCGTTCGTAGAGATCGACCACGTCGTCGTTCATCATCCGGATGCAGCCGGACGACACGTTCTGGCCGATCGTGTGCGGCTCGTTGGTGCCGTGGATGCGATAGAGCGACGAGCCGAGGTAGAGTGCCCGGGCCCCGAGCGGATTGCCCGGACCGCCCTCCATGTGGCGCGGCAGGTCCGGCCGGCGGGCCAGCATCTCCGCGGGCGGCGTCCAGTCCGGCCACTCGGCCTTGCGGCTGATCGTCTTGAGGCCGGACCAGGCGAAGCCGGGGCGTCCGACGCCGATGCCGTAGCGCATCGCCCGGCCGCCGGGCTGGACGAGGTAGAGGAACTTCGAGGGCGTATCGATCACGATCGTTCCCGGCCGCTGATGGCCGGGGAACGCGACCTCCTGCCGGGCGTAGCGCGGATCTGGGGCACGGGCGATCCGGTCGGCCTCGGGGGGCGGGCCGCCCTGGACGGGCAACGCGGCGTAAGCGGGCGAGGCGTAGGCCGGTGCGGCACCGCCATAGGGCTCGATCGGGTCGCCGGAGCGCATCGCGGAGCCGTAAGCTGCCGCCTGGTACCCGGAGCGCGCAGAAGCGGAGCGGGCGCCTCCGTAGGACCCGCCGCGCGATCCACCACGGGCGCCGACATCGCCGGTGAACAGGTACTCGATCAGGCCGCCGCCGTATCCCTCATCCTCCGAATAGCGCGCCTGCGCTTGCGCTGCACCCGACCACACGGACGCGACCAGCGCCGCCCCCACGCACCAACTCGCCCGCATCACCGCACTCCTGCGCCGCGGTCTGGCTCGGTGCCGCCCGCTATGGTGCACAACGTCGGACCGGGATGCGCGACATCCGGTGAAGGAACGTGGTGAATCGAAGCCAGCGGCTCCGCAGGGGCTCGGTCGTCTCGAAGCAGCGTGAATCGAGCGTGAATCTGTCGCGAACACGAGCGATCTTCAGCAAACCGCAACCCTTATCGGTTTCAGATCAGGTTCGGATTTCCAAGACCACCGGTTCGAGCCGATGAATCAGAAGCGTTACCGCATCGAGGACAGCCTGGGCCTGGCGCCGGCCGTGGTGATGGCGCCGAGCGCCCAGCCCATGGCGGGGGGCGCCAACCTCGACGAGATCCTGTCCGCGATCCAGGACCTGCGCCGCATCACCCAATCGAGCGCCGGCGAGACCATCGATGCGTGCCGCCGCGAGCTGAGCGAAGCCTTCGCGATGCGGTCCGAGCTCGACGTGATGAAGGCGGCGATCACCAACACGCGCGACGAGATCGCGGCGCTCTATCATTCCGAGAGCAACGGCAAGGGGATGCGCCGGGCGGCCGACGAGCTCGGCGCCGTGGTCGGCTCGACCGAGCGCGCCACCTCGACGCTGCTCACCGCGTTGGAGGACATCGAGGCGAACGCCAACATCTTGCGGGCCGGCAACCTCGGCAAGGGCGGCCAGGACAAGGTCGACGTCATCCTTGACCGCGTCATCGTCGCCTACGAGGCCTGCAACTTCCAGGACCTGACCGGCCAGCGCATCAGCAAGATCGTCAACGTGATGAGCTTCGTCGAATCGCATCTCGACCGGATGATCTCCGCCTGGAGCGGGCTCGACGGCTTCCGCGACCTGATCGACGGCGGCGTCGAGGCCGTCATCGACCCGGACGACGAGCGTTCCCTCCTGAACGGCCCGAAGCTCGACGAGGATCCGGGCCACGTCGATCAGTCGGACATCGACGCGCTGTTCGGCTGAGGCGGCACGCCTTTGCGCGTCCCGCCCCTTCCCTCCCCAGTTTTGCGGGCTTAGATCACGGCGATGAGCCGGAGAGTCCCGTCAGGTCGCACCACCGAGGATCTGCCTCCCGAGGGCTTCGACGACGAAGCCTCGGAGAACGGAGCCTTCGACGACGAGCGGGACGAGGCCGTGCCGGCGCAGGCCGACGAGGCGCCCGAGATCGACTTCGATTTCGAGCCCGGCGCCGTCGAGGCCGGCACGGAGGTGATCCGTCGGTTCTGGAGCACGCTGCCCTTGGGGCCGGGCGTCTACCGGATGTTCGATGCCAAAGGCGACGTGCTCTACGTCGGCAAGGCCAAGAACCTGAAGGCCCGTGTCGGCTCGTACGCACGGGGCCAGGCGCATTCCAACCGCATCGCCCGGATGATCTCGCAGACGGCGGCGATGGAGTTCGTCACCACTGCCACCGAGACCGAGGCGCTGCTACTCGAGGCCAACCTGATCAAACAGTTGAAGCCGCGCTTCAACGTGCTGATGCGGGACGACAAGTCGTTCCCCTATATCCTCGTCACCGCCGACGGGCCGGCGCCGCAGATTGTCAAGCATCGCGGCGCGCGCCGCCGCAAGGGCAGCTATTACGGGCCGTTCGCCAGCGTCTGGGCGGTGAACCGCACCGTGAACGCCCTGCAGCGCGCCTTCCTGCTGCGCACCTGCACCGACAGCTATTACGAGAACCGTACCCGGCCCTGCCTGCTGTTCCAGATCAAGCGCTGCTCCGGCCCCTGCACCGGCGAGATCGCGCTGGAGGACTATGCCGGCATGGCCGACTCGGCCAAGAACTTCCTCGCCGGCAAGTCCAACGCGGTGAAGGACCGGATGCGCCTGGAGATGCAGACCGCCTCCGACGCGATGGAGTTCGAGCGCGCCGCCCGCTTCCGCGACCGGATCAGTGCGCTCTCGGCGATTCAAGGCGTTCAGGGTGTCAACACGCAAGGGGTCGAGGAGGCGGACGTGTTCGCCCTCGACGAGCAGGCCGGGCAGTTTTGCATCGAGGTGTTCTTCTTCCGCAACTTCCAGAACTGGGGTAACCGCGCCTATTTCCCCAAGGCCGACCGCTCGATGACGCCGGACGAGGTGCTGGGCTCGTTCATCGGCCAGTTCTACGATGCGATGCCCGCGCCGCGCCTCGTGCTGACGAGCCATGCGGTCGAGGATGTGGAACTCGTCGCCGCGGCTTTGTCCAGCCAGGTCGCCTACCGGGTCGAGCTGCACCAGCCGCAGCGCGGCGAGCGCAAGGCGCTGGTCGAGTACGCCCAGCGCAACGCCAAGGAGGCCCTCGGCCGGCGCCTCGCCGACACCGCCTCGCAGGGCAAGCTCCTGGTCGCGCTGGGGCAGGCCTTCACCCTCGACCGCACGCCGCGCCGGATCGAGGTCTACGACAACTCGCACATCATGGGCACCAACGCCGTCGGCGGCATGGTGGTCGCGGGGCCCTCGGGCTTCATGAAGACGCATTACCGCACCTTCAACATCAAGTCCGAGGAGCTGACGCCCGGCGACGATTACGGGATGATGCGCGAGGTGCTGCAGCGCCGCTTCAAGCGCCTGGTGAAGGAGGCGCCGCGCACCCCCGCGCAGGCCGCGGTCGCGGCGAGCGAGGGCGGCGCGCCGGAGCCGGCGCCCGAACCGCCCGAGGAGGCCGACGCGTTCCCAGCCTGGCCCGACCTCGTGCTCGTCGACGGCGGCAAGGGCCAGCTCGACGCCGCACGAAAGGCCCTGGAGGAGATCGGAGTCGCCGACGTGGCGCTGGTCGGTATCGCCAAGGGGCGCGACCGCGACGCCGGCCGCGAAACCTTCTTCGTACCGGGCCGCCCGCCGTTCAAGCTGCCGCCGCGCGACCCGACCCTCTACTTCGTGCAGCGCCTGCGCGACGAGGCGCATCGCTTCGCCATCGGGACCCACCGGGCCAAGCGCAAGCGGGAGCTGGTGCGCAACCCGCTCGACGAGATCGCGGGCATCGGGCCGAGCCGCAAGCGCGCGCTCCTGCACCAGTTCGGCACCGTGAAGGCGATCGAGCGGGCGGCCTACGAGGACCTCGCCAAGACGCCCGGCGTCAACGCCGCTACCGCGCGCGCCGTCTACGACTTCTTCCATGCGGGGGGCTGAGGCATGAGCGGAGCGGGAGGCTGAGAATGAGCGATCGCATCGGGGATTCGTCGGAACGGTTGACGCTCGCGCAGGCGCATGATTTCACCGGCCCGATGAACGCCGTCCTCCCCCGACGCCGGTCGCAGGCTTGGACGCTCGCGAACTGCCTGACCTACGGCCGCCTGGTCGCCGTCCCTGTGATGGTCGCGCTGCTGTTCTGGCCGGACTCGACCGCGATGCGCTTCACAGCCTTCGCGGTCTTCGTGCTCGCCGCGATCACCGACTACCTCGACGGCTACGTCGCCCGCGCCTACGCGCAGAGCTCGGCGCTCGGGCGCATGCTCGATCCGATCGCCGACAAGCTGCTGGTGGCCGCCTGCCTGCTGATGCTGGTGGCCGACCGCACCATCGTCGGCTCCTCCGTCTGGGCAGCGATCGTGATCCTGTGCCGCGAGGTGCTGGTCTCCGGGCTTCGCGAATACCTCGCCGAGCTGAAGGTTGGCGTGCCGGTGAGCAAGGTCGCCAAGTGGAAGACCACGGTGCAGCTCGTGGCTTTGGGTTTCCTTGTCGCGGGACCGGCGGGCGAGACGATCCTGCCCGGCACCGAGCGGATCGGCCTCGTCCTGCTCTGGCTCGCCGCCGCCCTGACGCTCTGGACCGGCTGGGACTACATGCGCGCGGGCATCAAGCACGTCATCGACGATCCGCGATAAGATCCCCAAATAAGGTGCTAGTCCCTTCTCCCAGGGGGAGAGGGGGCAGCTCGGCGCCCGTCCCGCTGGGGCCGGCGTCGGACCAGGAAACCGAACCATGAAGCTCGTCTATTTCGCCTGGGTCCGCGAGCGCGTCGGGCGCCCCGAGGAGACCGTGACGCCGCCGGCCGAGGTGGCGACGGTGGGGGACCTCATCGGCTGGCTGAAGGGGCGCGGCGAGGAATATGCCTACGCCTTCGAGAAGGACGGCGTGGTCCGCGCCGCGATCGACAAGGTGCACGCTAAGCCCGACGCCGCGATCGTGGGCGCCCGGGAGATCGCGTTCTTCCCGCCGATGACCGGCGGTTAGGCTCGCCGCAGGGCCAGGGACGCGATTAGCGCCGCGCCGAGCAGCGTCGCCGCCACCGGCGTCGCCGAGGCGTCGTGCCAGGCGGCGACGACCAGGGTGAAGCCGGCGCCGAAGGCCATCTGCAGGAAGCCGTAGAGGCTGGAGGCGGAGCCGGCCGCATGCGGGTCGACGTTCATCAGCCCGGCGACCGCGTTGGGGCCGAGCAGCCCGACGCCGACCGCGTACAGCACGAGCGGCGCGATCAGGCTCGTCACCGGGAGCCCGCCCGCCTGGTCGATCGCGAGCAGCGAGGCGGCGCCCGCGAGGCACAGCCAGTTCCCGCTGCGGGCTGCCCGCAGGATCGGGACGCGGCCGGCGAGCCGGCTCGCCAGGGTCGCGCCTGCGACCATGCCGAACACCACGATCAGGCAATCGAGCCCGACCTCCTGCGTCGAGCGCCCGAGGCGATCGACCAGGAGGAACGGCGCCACCGCCAGGAAGGCGTAGAGGCTGGTCCCAGCACACGACCCGGCCATGACGTAGGCGCGGAAGGTCGGGTTCCGCAGCAGCCGAAGATAGCCGGCGGCCATCGCCCCGATTCCCGGCAGTGGCGTCTTGTGGCGGTTGGTCTCGGGCAGCAGCACGAGGACGAGGATGCCGAGCACAGCGACGAGGGCGGCGAGCGCGACGAACACCGCCCGCCAGCCGAAGGCATCCGAGATCAAGCCGCCCAGGCCCGGGGCCAGGGCCGGCGTCAGCGTCATCGCGAGCGTCAGGATCGCGAGCTTGCGCGTGGCGTCGGCGCTGGTCGAGACGTCGCGCACCATCGCCCGGCCGATTACCAGCGACCCGCAGGCCCCGAGCGATTGCAGGATGCGCGCGACGACGAGGACGCCGATGCTTTGCGCCGGGATCGCAAGGAGCAGCCCGAGCAGGTAGAGCGACAGGCCGCCGAGCAGCACCGGCCGGCGGCCGAACCGGTCGGAGAGCGGTCCGTAAACGAGCTGCCCGCCCGCGAGCCCGACGAGGTAGAGGGTGATGGTCAGCTGCGCCGCCGCCGGCGTCGTCCCGAGGTCGGCTGCCGCCGCCGCAAGCGCCGGCACGAAGACGTGCAGGGCCACGGTCCTGGTCATCGTCACCGCGACGAGGAGCGGCAGCGGGGCCTTCTTCTCAGGGGGCGATGGGGGCCGTCGATCGCGCAAAGGCGAGCGTCCCCGGTTGCGGCGTTTCCCGACGCCTGGGTCAGGCCGTTACTGCGAGCGGGCCCGGTCGACCACGGCGCGGGCCGCGGCGAAGGCCTCGTCGGCGTCGAGATGGGTGGTGTCGAGCCGCACCGCGTCGTCGGCCGCCTTGAGCGGGGCCGTGCTCCGCGCCGCGTCCCGGGCGTCGCGCGCCTCGATGTCGGCGAGGATGGCGGCCAGCGTCGTCGTCTCGCCCCGGCGTTCCAGCTCTCGATGGCGGCGGCGGGCACGCTCGGTTGCGTCGGCCGTGATGAACAGTTTGACCCGCGCGTCCGGGCACACCACCGTGCCGATGTCGCGCCCGTCGAGCACCGCGCCGGCGCTGGTGCCGGCGAAGCGCTGCTGCCAGGCCAGCAACGCCGCGCGCACGGCCGGCACCGCCGAGATGCGCGAGGCCGCCTCCCCCATCGCCCGGTCGCGGAGGCGCGGGTCGGCGAGGCGGTCGGCGATCAGGCTCTCGGCGGCCCGGGCCGCCGCGGCTTCGTCGTCGAGGGAGGCGCCGGCGTCGAGCAAAGTCAGCGCGACGCCGCGATAGAGCAGGCCGGTGTCGAGGTGGGGCAGGCCGTAGTGCCGTGCGAGGCGCTGGGCGAGCGTGCCCTTGCCGGAGGCGGCCGGGCCGTCGATGGCGATGACCATGGCATTCGGGTTCTCGGGCACCGGGTTACGCCCCGATCCCGGCGCCGAGCGCCTGCATCGTCGGCAGGAAGCTCGGGAAGCTCGTGGCGATCATCGCGCCGTCGTCGATGGTGACCGGCTTGGCGGTGGCCAGCCCCATCACCAGGAACGCCATGGCGATGCGATGGTCGAGATGGGTCGCGACCGTGCCGCCGCCCGCTGGCGCGGTGCCGTCGCCGTGGACGATCAGGTCGTCGCCCTGGATCAGGTGGGCGACGCCGTTGGCCTTGAGGCCGGCGGCCACCGCGGCGAGCCTGTCCGATTCCTTTACCCGCAACTCGTGCAGTCCGTGCATCCGCGTTGTGCCCTCGGCGAACGCCGCGGCGACCGCGAGCACCGGGTACTCGTCGATCATCGCCGGCGCCCGCTCGGCCGGCACGTCGACGCCCCTGAGCCGGCTCGCACGGACGCGCAGGTCGGCGACGGTCTCGCCGCCCTCCTCGCGCTCGCGCAGGCGCTCGATGTCGGCGCCCATCTCGATGAGCGTCGTGATCAGCCCGGTGCGCAACGGGTTCATCATCACGCCCTCGATCGTGACCTCCGAGCCCGGCACGATCAGCGCGGCCACCAGCGGGAAGGCAGCCGAGGACGGGTCGGCCGGCACCACCACATCGGTGCCGCGCAGCGTCGGCTGGCCGGTCAGCGTGATCGCGCGGCCGTGGCCGTCGGGCCCGTGTGGGACCACGGAGACTTCGGCGCCGAACAGGCGCAGCATCCGCTCGGTGTGGTCGCGGGTGGCCGCGGCCTCGATGACGGTGGTGGCTCCAGGGGCATTGAGGCCGGCGAGCAGCACCGCGGACTTGATCTGCGCCGAGGCCGCCGGCGTCTCGTAGCTGATCGGGATCGCCTCGCGCGGGCCGCGCAACGTCAGCGGCACGCGGCCGCCCTCCGCCTCGGCCAGCACCTGTGTGCCCATGAGCCGGAGCGGATCGAGGATGCGGCGCATCGGCCGGCTGCGCAGGGAGGCGTCGCCGTCGAAGGTCGCGGTGACCGGCTGGCCGCCGACCACGCCCATCATCAGGCGCGAGCCGGTGCCGGCATTGCCGAAATCGAGGGTCTCGGCCGGATCGGACAGGCCGCCGACGCCGACGCCGCGGACGACCCAGCGCCCCTCGCCCAGGCGCTCCATTGAGGCGCCGAGCGCGCGGGCGCTGGCGGCGGTGCGCAGCACGTCGTCGCCCTCCAGCAGGCCCTCCACCCGCGTCTCGCCGATGGAAAGCAGGCCGAGGATCATCGCCCGGTGCGAGATCGATTTGTCGCCGGGCGGGCGAAGCCGCCCACGCAGGGGCGCGCCGGGCGCGGCGGTCAGCGGGGTCGGCTCGGAATCGTGCGACACGGGCGGTCAACTTCGCGAGGGCATCCGGGCCGAGGCCTGGGGATCGCCGGAAGGCGCTGGGGCGCCGAAAGCCGTCGCGACGCCGGGGCGTCGTGCGGGAACATGGGGCGGTCGGTTATCACGCGCGCCGCGATCCGTCATCCGAGGCGCAGCTCGATCCGGTGTCCAGTGAGGCTCAGGCGCGCACCGAATGTCGCCGACGAACGACCCAAGTTCATTTTTCGGCAAAAAGGGGGTTGAGTCCGATCCGACGCCCGCCTATAGAACCGCCCTCGCCGGACGGCATCGCCGGGCCAGCGAGACACCAGCGCGGACCTCCAGAGCCGCGGTGGAAGAGAGTGGGGCCTTAGCTCAGCTGGGAGAGCGCTTCCATGGCATGGAAGAGGTCATCGGTTCGATCCCGTTAGGCTCCACCACTCTCCCTTTCCAACTCAAATTGCTTCGATAGGCACCCCGTAAAGGTGCGCTCCGTGTTTTAGCAAAAACGGGCGCTCGCATCGTGTCTCGCACGCGCGGCGGCTCTTTTCAGGCTGCTCCTACGCGTCAGCTTTCCTGCATCGGATCACCCTCGGCGCTTGCGCGCGGCTGGCCATTTGCGTTCACCCTGATCGGTCGCGGTGAAATTCTTCCTGGCTCCGCGAGGAACCGATTCGTTCTCCGCGCCCTTCACGACTCAACCAATGGTTGTTTATGAGGTCGTGATGGTTGCGATCGTGATTGCGGCTTTGTTCGGCGCAGGCGCGTCAACGCTGTTGCTGGCGAAATTCGGCTTGCTGACCGCACTCCTGGCGATCCCCATCGGTGGAAGCGCTGCCGGCATGGCGGCCGCATTGGGCTTGGCCGTGGCGCGGGATCGGCACTTTCGGGGCCGGACGTGCGAACCTCGTGTGGCGGTGCGCGCCTTCCCCGTCGCTCGTTGACCCGACGCCTCCGTCGCCCGTGCTTCAGCCGTGCCTGTCCAGGAACTGTGCGAGGTAGGCCCCAGCTGCATCCGGCCGTTCCACGGCGAGGAGATGGGCGGCCTGCGGCAGGATCACGAGCTCCGCCTGACGGATGCCCTGGCAGATCTCTTCGGCCATCGCAGGCGGGGTGGCCGGGTCGTCTCGTCCTGCGACGACCAGCGTCGGGGCGGTGATCGCCGGGAGCCTCGGGCGCAGGTCCATCCGGCCGATCGCGCCGCAGCAGACCGCGTATCCGACGGCGTCGCAGGCCGTGAACGCGTGACGAATCGGCTCGACCACGTCCGGATGCCGCTCGGGAAAGCCCGGCGTGAACCAACGGCCGAGCGTCGCCTCGACGATCGCCCCGGTGCCCTCCGCCCGCACCGTCGCGGCGCGGGCGTTCCAGCTCGCCTCGCTCGGCATGTGGGCGGCGGTCGCCATCAGGGTTAGGCTCGCCACGCGGTCGGGCGCGGCGCTCGCCAGCGCCTGCATCGTCATGCCGCCGAGCGACAGGCCGACGGCGTGGATGCGGGCGATGCCGAGCGTGTCGAGCAACGCGAGAAGGTCGCCGGCGAGGTCGTCGATCTCGGCCGGTGCGTCCTGGGTCGCCGAGCCGCCGTGGCCGCGGGTGTCGTAGCGCAGGATGCGGTAGCGGTCGGAGAGGCGCGGCATCAGCGCGTCCCACATGGCCAGCGTCGTCCCGAGCGAATTCGAGAATGCCACCACCGGCGCGTCCTCCGGGCCGGAGAGAGTGTGGTGCAGGGAAGCGGGCGCCATGGTCAGGCCGCGAGCCCAAGGACTGCGCGCGCCTCGGCCGGGTTCGCCACTCGGCGGCCGTGACGGCGCACCGCCTCGGCCGCGAGCCCGACGAGCTCGGCGTTGCTCGCGGCAAGCCGATCTTTCGTGATCCGGATGTTGTCCTCGAGGCCGGTGCGGACCGCGTCGGCGCCGCGTGCCAGCGCCCACTCCATCACGATCGCCTGGTTGCGCCCGATGCCGGCGGCGGTCCAGGTCGCCCCGGGCAGGATGCGCCGGCTCTCGGCGAGCAGGATGTCGAGCAGGTGCTCGTCGGCCGGCATCGCGTTCTGCACGCCCATCACGAACTGCACGTGCGGACGCGCGTCGATCAGGCCGGCCTCGACGAGGCGCCGAGCGCCGTGGAGGTGCGACAGGTCGAAGATCTCGATCTCGGGCCGCACGCCGTATCGCTTCATTTGCGTGGCGAGATCGGTGACCAGGGTGGCTGCGTTCTCGTAGACGATCGTCGGGAAGTTGACCGATCCGGTCGAGAGCGAGGCCATGTCCGGCCGGTGCTGCAGCGAGAGCCCGCGGCTCGCCGGGTCGCGTCCCCGCCCGCCGGTGGAGAACTGCACCACGAGGCCGGGGCAATGCTTGCGCAGGCCCTCCTGCACGGCGGCGAAGCGATCGGGGTCTGAGGACGGGGTCTCGTCGTCGTTGCGCACGTGAATGTGCGCCAGCGTCGCCCCCGCCTCGTAGGCCTGATGCGTCGACTCGACCTGCTCGGCCACGGTCACCGGAAGCGCTGGGTTGTCCGCCTTGCGCGGCACCGAGCCGGTGATCGCCACGGCGATGACGACGGGCGCGCTGGTCTCGATCTGGCTCATGGTCCCTCCGTGGGTCGGCCGCGTCTCCGCGCGCTGCCGACGGATGTAGACCGCCGCGCCCGCGCGCAAAGCTCGCGGCGGAGACAGCGCCGCCGCTCTGTCCGCACCGGCGTGGCCCGCTTGATGCGGCGGTCGCACCGGTTCATGGGTTGCTGGTCCACGCCGCGGTCCGCAAGTCGAGCGCGAGGGACCGCGAGCCGCGTGCGATGGAGGATGTCATGAGCCGTCTCGTCACCGTGCTGAACGGTCCGAACCTGAACCTCCTCGGCCGGCGCCAGCCGGAGATCTACGGCCATGAGACCCTGGCCGACATCGAGGCCGCCTGCCGGGCGCTCGCCGACGAGCTCGGGCTCGGGCTGCAGTTCCACCAATCGAACCACGAGGGCGAGCTGATCGATTGGATCCACGCGGCGCGGGACGAGGCCGCCGGCATCGTCATCAACCCGGCCGCCTTCACTCACACCTCGGTGGCGTTGCTCGACGCGCTCAACGCCTTCGACGGGCCGGTGATCGAGGTGCACATCTCGAACGTCCACAAGCGCGAAACCTTCCGGCACCATTCCTACGTCTCGCTGCGCGCCGACGGCGTCATCGCCGGGCTCGGCACCGAGGGTTACGGGCTGGCGCTCCGCCGCGTCGCGACGCTGATCGGCCTGGCCGAGGCGGCACGCTGATCCGTGACGGCGCGGTGGACCGCGACAGGAGCGTGCACGCGGCGCATGGACGGTTCGGCCTCCGATGCCTATGGCGTTGCGCGAGCCCGCGTCCGCCGGTCCGGGTGCTCCTCCTGCTTGCGATGGCGATGTTCGGTTCGATGCGTCCCGTCTCGGCCGAACCGGTCCCGCCCGCCGAGGCGACGGCGGGGCTGGTCGCGGCCCTCCAGGCCCGCATCCTGTCCGGCCACAGCGCTACCGCGGTGCTCGAGGCGTGGTGCGCCGAGCGCGGCCTGTCGGCCGACCCGCACCTCGTCGCCCGCCGGATCTCGGGCCCCGACAAGCCCCTCGACGCGGCCCAGCGCCGGCGGCTCGGGCTCGCGCCGGACGAGCCCGTCCGCTACCGGCGGGTCCGGCTCGCCTGCGGCGTCCACGTTCTGTCGGAGGCCGACAACTGGTACGTGCCGGGCCGGCTCACGCCCGCGATGAACGCGGCTCTCGACGAGACCGACGCGCCGTTCGGCCGGGTGGTGCGCCCGCTGGAGCCGACCCGGCGCAACGTCGCGCTGCGGCCGCTGCGCGACCCCGACGCCCCTGCCCCGGGGCTGGACGACCCGCTGTTCGAGGTCGACGCGGTGCTCGCGACCGGGGCCGGCCTGCCGTTCTGCGAGGTCGCCGAGACCTATCTCGGGGCCGTGCTCGGGCGCGGGCCCTAGCGGACGCTTCCGCGGCTTGCGGGAGCGCGGTGCGCGCAGCTATTGCCGGGGCGATCGCCTGGACGGGCGGCACCCTCGGAGAACCCGCATGAGACCGGCAACAGTGTTCGCTCCCGCCCTCGTCGCCCTCGTCGCCCTCTGCCTCGCCGGCGGCGGCGCGCAGGCGCAGAAGGCCGCCGACCCGGCCGGGATCTGGCTGACCGAGACCGGCGATTCCAAGGTGCGGCTGTCGCGGTGCGGCGCCGGCTATTGCGGCACCATCGTCAGCACCACGGGCAAGGGCCTCGACGCCAACAACCCGGACCCGGCCCTACGCACCCGCAGCGTCGTCGGCGTGCAGATCGTCAACGCCACGAGCGCATCGGGCGACGGCTATTCCGGCACCCTCTACAATCCGAAGGATGGGAAGACCTATTCCGGCTCGCTCAAGATGACCGGCCCGAACGCGATCGAAGTTTCGGGCTGCGTGATGAGCGTGTTCTGCAAGCGCCAGACCTGGAAGCGGGTGGGCTGAAGGTTTCCGCGGTTTATCGTCTGGCGATTCAGGCTGCGTACCCTCCCCCGCACCCAAGTCGGGCTTGCCCGACTCGGGCACACAGAGTGCGGACCCGGGCAAGCCCGAGATCCGTCGGGGGGAGGCAGCGCGCGCAGGACCGGACCGATTGGCCGACAACAGGTTCGATGGACGCTTAGCCGGCGGCGGCGGCAACCGCCGCGGTGATGGCGTCGAGGGCGGCCTGTGCGCCGCCGCCCTCGGGGCCGCCGGCCTGGGCCATGT
>NZ_VRUT01000125.1:0-14400 GCF_008039465.1 Methylobacterium sp. WL120
CCCCCGTCGTGACCGCCCGTTCCCCCGATCCGAACCGCAGCGCCACCTACGGTATCGCGGACTGGCCCTACGGCCGGTCCGAGGGCCTGCTTGCCCGACCCGGCAGCCTGCCGGCCGGGCGACCGTGGCCGCGCCTGCGCGTGCTCACGATCGCGTCCGGCGACGAGCCGCGGCTCGCGGACGGCGTCGCCTCGGTCGCCCGGCAGGATTACCCAGAGTGCCGGCACGACGTGGTGCCCGCCGGATCGGCGCCTTCCGACGCGATCCTCTCGGACGAAGCGGTCGACTACGTCCTGGTCCTTCCCGCCGGCGACCTGCTGGCGCCCGGCGCCCTCGCGGCGCTCGCCCTGGAGGCGGCGCTGAGCGGCGCCGGCGCGGTGGCCGGCCTGCGCGTGCTGTTCGACGGCGCCGTGACAAGCCTCGACGTGCCTTCGCTGTCGGGGGAGGACACGAGCGAAATCCCGTTCACCGGCGGCGAGGTGCTGTGGCGTCGCGATGCGCTCGCGGCGTTGCCGGGCCTCGACCTCTCCGACGCCGGCTGGGCCGCGCACGCCTGGGCGGCGGCCGGCCGAACGGCGCCCGGTTTGGCTCGCATCGGCCGGCCGGTGCTGCTGCAGTTCGATCGGTTGGGCGAACGAGAGACCGATTCGACCCTGAGTACAGATGCATTCCAGCCTGCGCCTCGCCCTCCTCCCTATGCGGTGGGAGGGATAGCGTTACGGCTTTCCCAGGATTCGTCGCAGTCCCCAACCCTCTCGATCGCCTCCCTCACCGGCACCGGCCATGCCGGTGGGGCGGGCATCGCCCATCGGCGGCTCGGTGAGGCGTTGCGGCTGGCCGGGCATCGCGTCGTGGACGTCGTGCTCGCAGACGAATCGCCGCCGGCCGCCGCGGAATGGACGGACGCGTTTCCCGTCGCCGAGGCGGCAATCGGCGCGGGCGGCCACGACCTCGTGCTTGCCGGCAACCTGCACGGGGCGACCCGGAGCCTCGCGATCGCCGGCCGCCTCGCCGCCGACCGGCCGGTCGCGCTCGTGCTGCACGACCTGTTTGCGCTGACCGGGCGCTGCGCCCATCCGCGCGGCTGCCTCCGAATCGAAACCGTCGGCTGCGACGCCGCCTGCCCGACGCCCGATGAATACCCGCAGCTCGCACGGCGGCGCATCGCCGGCACGCACGCGGCCAAGCGGGCGGTGCTCGCCCGGACTGACGGGCCGATCCTGCTCGCCAACTCGGCCTGGACGGCCGCGCGCGCCGCGGCGCTCGCGCCGCCCGGCACCGTGGTCGCGCCCCTGGCGCTGGCGTTTCCGACCAACGTCTTCCGCCCAGGCGACAGGACGGCTTTGCGTCGCGCCCTCGGCCTGCCCGCCGACGACCTGCTGATCCTGGTCTCGGCGGTGGTCCTCGACGGACCGGACAAGAACGTCGGCGACCTCGCCGAGGCCCTGCGCCGCGTCGCCGGCCCCGGCATCGGCTTCGTCGCGATCGGGCGCCTCGACCACCCGGCCCGCCTCGCCCTGCCGAACCTGTTCGCGCCGGGGCTTGTCGCCGACGAGGCGCAACTCGCCGTCTGGTACGGCGCCTGCGACCTCCACGTCACCGCGAGCCGGCTCGAGACCCTGGGCCAGACGCCGATCGAAGCGGGCCTGTGCGGCACGCCGACGCTCGCCTACCGCACCGCCGGCCTGACCACGTCGGTGATCGACGGCGTGTCCGGACGGCTGGTTCCAGTGGAGCCCGGCGCGCTGGGCGACGCCCTGGTCGAGCTGGTCGCCGACCGCGCAGGCCTCGCCCGCCTCGGCGCCTTCGCGCGAATCGCCCTGGAGAGCCGGTTCAGCCCCGCGGCCTGCGCGATGTCGCTCGACCGGGTCTTTCGCGAGCGGGGGATGGTGCCGATCCACGGCCATCGTCTGCGGTTCGCACCGGAGATGCTCGGCCAGTTTCCCTTCGCCGCGATGCCGGCGGTCGCCGCCACCGGCCTCGTCGCGGCGCCGTCCGGCCCATTCGTCCGCGGCCTGCGCCGCACCAAGCAGCGCCTGCTCGGCCGCAGGTTGCCGCTTTGGGCACGACGCGGCCTGTACTGGGCCGCCCGCCTTCGATCCCTGCGCGGAGGCCGTCGATGAACAGCCCGATCTACCTCGACCAGACCCATGTCCGCGGCCACGTCACCGGCATCGAGCGGGTCGCGCTCGACCAGTTCACGCCGGCGATGCTCGGCCGCGAGGTCCGGCCGCTTCGCAGCCGCGGCCTCCCCGGGATGATCCTCGCGCAGCAGGTCGGCCTGCCGCTGCGGGCGGCGCGCGAGCCCGACGCGCAGTTCCTGATGGCAGGCTTTCCTCCCGGCCCGCTGATGGCGCCGTTCTCGAAGCGCTGCATCCTCTGCGTCTACGACACCTTCCTCCTCGACCGGCCGCAGGACCTGGCCTGGAAGAGCCGGCTCTACATGGCCCCGGCCTTCCGCTTCGCGATGCGCTGGGGCCGGCGCTTCCTCGTGATCTCGCGCCAGACCGGCGCGGACCTGCGTCGCCACTGCGCAGACGACGCGCTGGTCGCGCTGCTGCGGCCCGGCGTGCGCGACGTGTTCGGCCTCGCCGGCCTGCCCGGCCCAGCCACCTTCCGCCCCGGCGCGCCCCTGCGCCTGCTGGCGATCGGCACGATCGAGCCACGCAAGGACTACCCGGCCGCGATCGCGCTCACGGCCGCCCTGAACCGGGCGGGCGTGCCCGCCGAGCTGCACGTCGTCGGCCGCCTCGGCTGGGGCCGCCACGCCTTCCTCGACGACCCGCCGCCGTTCCTGACCTGGCACGGCTATGTCGGCGACGAAGCCCTGCGGGCGCTCGCCGGAAGCGCCCACCTCCTGCTCTCGACCTCGAAGGCGGAAGGGCTCGGCCTGCCGTTGCTGGAAATCCAGCACGGCGGCCTGCCGGTGGTCGCGCCCGACGACGCGGTGTTCCGCGAGGTGCTCGGCGAATCCGGCCTGTTCATCCACCCGTCCGACCCGGAGGGCTCCGCAGCCACGCTGATCGAGGCCATGCGCTCCGGCCGGCTCGGCCAGGCCGCGACGGATGCGCGCGCGAACGTCGCGCGCTGGAATCGCCTCGCATCGCGCGATGTGGACGCCTTCCGCGCCTACCTCGTGGAGGGCGCCTCCGCCTACGGACCCGACAGCCTCGTTCCGCCGGCGGCGGTCAGTTCCGAGGCTTGATCGCCGAGACGTGAGCCGGACTACGTATTGAAGGTCGAACCGTCGTATCGTTAAGCATGAAACCGTATCGGCAGCTTCCGAAGCCCGGTTCGGACTTGTCTATAAGGCGACGGGAAAGGTTTTGCTTGGCCGTATGAGGTCGGCGCGCGGTCCGCGAATTGCTGAGATGCTGTCGAACAGTGCGGGCGCCCGCCGCTCCCTGTTCAAGGCGGGACAGGACCGCTCCGATACGGGATCGACCCGACGCCATGCCGGGTACGTGAGGGACAGAGACCGATGTTCGATTTCTCGACCCCCGTGCGCGGCGAGCCGGTGGACGTGACCCTGCCGCCGGGCTTCTCCGATCGGACCGACGCGGGCACGATCCTGCGCCGCCTGTGGCGGGGCGCGAGCTTCATCGTCCTCGGCGGCCTGTTCATGGTCGCCGCCGCCGTCGCGTTCCTCGGACTGCTCACCCCGGTCTACACCTCCAGCATCCAGATCCTGGTCGACCCTTCCGACCTTCGCGTCGTCGACAACGACGTCAGCGCGCGCACGCCCCAGGCCGACAGCGGCGTGTCGCTCGCCGAGAGCCAGACCAAGGTGATCCAGTCGGACAACGTCCTGCGGCGCACGGTCGAGAAGCTCGACCTCGCGCACGACGACGAGTTCGCCAAGCCCGATTCCGACAACCCGACGATCGTCTGGCTGCGGACCGCTCTCGGCATGCTGCCGCCCCCCGGCAGCCGCGACCCGGTCAACGTCGCGATCGACACCCTGCAGACCAAGACGACCGTGCGCCGGGCCGAGCGCACCTTCGTGATCGACGTGCTGGTCCAGTCGCGCGATCCCGCGAAGGCGGCCAGGATCGCCAACGCCATCGGCGACGCCTACTTCGCGGAAGAGGCCGGCGCCCGCACCGAGGCCGCGCGCCGCGCCTCCGACGCCCTGAACGGCCGCCTGTCGAGCCTGCGCCGCGACGTCGAGCTCGCCGAAGGCAAGGTGCAGAAGTTTCGCGAGGATAACAACCTCGTCGCCTCCAGCGGGCGCCTGCTCACCGACCAGCAGCTCGGCGACCTCAACCAGCAACTCGTCACCGCCCAGATCAAGACCGCCGAAGCGCGCTCGCGCTTGGAGCAGGCCCGCAAGATGAAAGCGGGCGACGCCAGCACCGCGCTGCCGGAGATGCTGCAATCCCTCGAGATGCAGGCGCTGCGCCAGCAATACGCCACGCTGTCGCGCAACACCGCCGAGCTCGCCACCCGCCTCGGCGAGCGCCACCCGGCGATGGCCGAGCAATACGCGCAGCAGCGCGACCTCCAGCGCCTGATCCAGCGCGAGAAGGAGCGGATCATCGAGACGACGCAGAAGGATTACGATCGCGCCGCGGCGAGCGAAGCCGCGATCCGCAAGAGCCTCGACCGGGCCAAGGCCGAGACCGTCACCAGCGACCGTGCCAACGTCGGCCTGCGCGAGCTGGAGCGGACGCTCGAATCCCGCCGGGGCGTCTACGAGACTTATCTCCGCCGGTCGCGCGAGGCGAGCGAGCAGGAGCGGCTGAACAGCATCAACGTCCGAATCATCTCGCCCGCCGTCCCCGCTCGCGTCCGCACCTGGCCGCCCTCGCCGAAGGTGGTTCTGCCGGTGGCGCTTCTGGTCGGAATCCTGCTGGGTGGAGCCATCGCGCTCTCGCTCGGGGCCGCCCGCGACCGGCGCAAGGACCGCAACGAGCGCCGTGCCGCGCATGTGTCGCCCCGAAGCTTCCGGGCGGCCGATGCTTGAGGTCGGAGCGGTCCATCTCGTGGACGACAGAACGGTGAAGGCGGCGCGCTTCGATGCGCGTGTCGCATTACCCGGCGCCCGGGCCGCCCCCGGCACGAACCCTTCGCTCGGGCGCGGCCCCGACGCCGCGCCGGAACCCATCATGGATCGCGGCATCGAGGTCGGCACGGCCTGGGGCATACGGATGTTCGGGCTCGACTTCGCCGCCGGTCCCGCGGCCGGCATCCTGGCGGCCACGGCGCTGCAGGCGTCTGACGGGCCGCGCCTCGTCGTCACGGCCAACATGGACCACATCGTCCTGCTGTCGGAGAACGATGCGTTCCGGCGGGCCTATGACGCCGCCGCGGCGCGGACGTTGGACGGCATGCCCTTGGTTTGGCTCGCGCGGCTGCGCGGACAGCCGGCCGCCCGCGTCACCGGCCACGACCTCCTCGCGCACGCGCTCTTTGCCGGTCCGGCGGGGCAGCGCGTCTTCCTCGTCTGCTCCAAGGACGCGGTCGCCGACGCGATCCGGGATCGTTTGGTGCGGTCGGGCTACGACCCCGCGGCGGTCGCCACCTGCGTCCCGCCCTTCGGCTTCGTCGACGACGTGGAATACGGCCGCGCGCTGTCTGCCCGCATCCGCGAACATGGCACGACCCTTCTGGTGATGGGCGTCGGCGCGCCGCGTTCCGAGATCTGGGTGACGCGCCAGGGCGCCGCCCTCGGCACGCCAATCGTGCTGGCGGTCGGCGAGGCGGTGAACGTCGCCGCCGGGCTGGTGCGTCGGGCACCGGTCGTGCTGCAGCGTGCGGGCCTCGAATGGGCGTTCCGCTTCGCCCTGTCGCCCCGGCGGCTGTTCCACCGCTACTTCGTGCGGTCTTGGCGCTTCATCGCGCTGGTCCGTCGCGACCTCAAGGAACGCGACGCGGCCGCCTGAACCGGCCGCCTCAGGCGGCGGCGAACAGGTGCGGGTGGCGCAGGCGCAGGGCGAAGACCAGCGTCAGCGTCTTCATGTCGGCGATCTCGCCGCGGTCGCTCCGGGCCGCGAGGTCGTCGAGCGCGACCTCGTGGACCGTGATCGCCTCGTTCTCCTCGGCGAGCCCGCCGCCGGGCCCGGACCGGTCGGCCGCGGAAAAGGCGGCGAGGAACAGATCCATCCGCTCGGTGGAGATGCCCGGCGCGGTCCAGGCGCTGACCACCCGCTCCAACGCGGTCAGCTCGACGCCGGTCTCCTCGTAGGCTTCGCGGCGGGCGCCCTCCTCCGGGTCGCCCTCGTCGAGGATGCCCGCCGGCGTCTCGAGCATGTCGAGCGGGCCCTCGGCAAAGAACACGGGCGCGCGGAACTGCGAGACCAGAAGCGCGACGCGGCGGGTGGGATCGTAGGGCAGCACGGCGACCGCGCGTCCGTGATCCTCGATCTCGCGGGTGATGCGCGTGCCGTCCGGCATCGTCACCTCGGCGACGAGGAACCGGGCCCAGCCGTCATGAACGAGGCGCGTCCCGCGGATGATGGGTACCATGCCTGTGGATCTTCCTGATCGAGCCGCGTCGATCCTGTCCTAGGCGGGGGATCGTTCAGGAATGAGGCGGCTTCGCGGAGTCTCCGGGGCACGCGGCCGGTCCGCGCCGGATCGAGAAGCACGTCGCGGCGCCGACCCGGTCCAGGGCTTCGAGGGTGTCGCCCTCCTCGCGTACCAAGTTCGGGATGTCGAGCGAGGCCAGCGGATCGGTACAGGTCACCCGCAGCAACGCGCCGGGGGCCAGGCTCCGCAGCGCCTTGCGGGTGCGCAGGACCGGCAGCGGGCATTTGAGCCCGGCGAGGTCGAGGTCGATCGCTGCGTCCGACATGCGAGGCGCCCCGGCGAGGATGGCGCCGACTTGGTCGAGGGACCGGGTCGGAGCCTAAGGGACTACGCGAACCGGCACTCCGTGAAGCTCGGGTCGACCGAGCGCTTCCACGGACCTTCGAAGTCGGCGAGCCGGTCCTCGGCATGCGAGCGGCCGGCGGCGACGATCGCCTCCAGCGGCTGAAGGTAGATCGTCTCGTCCCGACCCGAGGCGTCGCGGCGGGCGCGGGCCTTGAGGCCGGCGCGGGCGATGGCGAGCGCTTCGGCCGCGACCGCGCCGAGGCTGCGGCGGGGAACCGGCGTGGCGAGGCCCGAGCGCGGGACCGTGGCGCGGATCGCCTCCCGCTCCGTCGCGCTCCAGCCGGAGACGAGGTCGAGGGCGGCGTCGAGCGAGGCCTCGTCGTAGAGCAGGCCGACCCAGAACGCGGCCTGCGCCGCGATCATCCCGGCGTCGCCGACGTCCGCGCCGCGCATCTCGAGGAAGCGCTTGAGCCGGACTTCCGGGAAGGCGGTCGAGGCGTGGTTCGCCCAGTCGGAGACGGTGGCGTACTCGCCCGGCATCTGCGCGAGCTTGCCGGCCATCAGGTCGCGGAACGAGGCGCCGGAGACGTCGTGGTAGGTGTCGCCGCGCTTCACGAAATACATCGGCATGTCGAGCAGCCAGTCGACGTAGCCCTCGTAGCCGAAGCCTTCGTCGAAGGCGAAGCCCAGCATGCCGGTGCGGTCGGGGTCGGTGTCGCGCCAGATCTCGGAGCGGCGCGACAGGAAGCCGTTGGGCCGCCCGTCGGTGAAGGGGGAGTTGGCGAACAGGGCGGTCGCCACCGGCTGCAGCGCCAGCGAGGCGCGGAGCTTGCGAACCATGTCGGGTTCGGAAGCGAAGTCGACGTTGACCTGCACGGTGGCGGTGCGCAGCATCATGTCGAGGCCGAGGGACCCGACCTTCGGCATGTAGCCGGCCATGATCTTGTAGCGGCTCTTGGGCATCGCCGGCGTCTCGGCCCGCGACCATTTCGGGCTCATCGCGAGGTCGAGGAAACCGATGCCGAGGCCGTCTGCGACGCGTTTCGTGGCGGCCAGGTGCTCGTCGAGCTCCGTCGCAGTGGCGTGCACGTCGGCGACCGGCGCGCCCGAGAGCTCGAACTGCCCGCCCGGCTCGATCGAGATCGCGCCGCCGGCCTGCCCCGCGAGGCCGATGACGTGGCCCGCGTCGAGAATCGGCTCCCAGCCGGTCTCGCGGCCGACGCCCTCGAGCAGCGCGCGGATGCCGCGCTCGCCCGCATAGGGAACGGGTTCGCGGGTCTCGACGTAGAAGGGGATCTTCTCGTGCTCGGTGCCGATCGCGAAGTCCGCGCGCGGCTTCTCGCCGGCGGCGAACCAGTCGATTAGTTCGACACGCGTGGTGAGCGGTGTCGTGTCGGACGTATCGCGCGCCATGCGCTGCCTCGCCAAGAAATCATGGGCTGAACTCGGGAAGCGCGCCGGCCGTCTGGAAGAGAGCGATGCGGTCGTGTTCCGTCGCCGGGATGGCTCGTGCATAGTCCAGGGCGCCGGACACGACAACGCGACCCTAAGCTTCCCTGCCCCACATCGGCGGCCAATCGCCCGGCGCCGAGGCCGTCCCGAAGTGCCGATGTGCGCAGGCGCACGCCGGCGGGCGGGTCACCGCGCGTCGCCGAGCACGGCCTGGACCAGGGCGAGGGCTGCGACCATCGCGGTGTCGGCCCGCAGGATGCGGGGGCCGAGGGAGAGCGCCACGGTGTTCGGCCGCGCCAGGATCGCCGCGCGCTCCTCCGGGGCGAACCCGCCTTCCGGCCCGATCAGGACGGCGAGCGGCACCGGGACCGAGGGGTCGGCGGCCGCGCGCAGGGCCGCGACCGGGTCGGCGATGGGTGCGTCCTCGTCGCAGAACGCCAGCAGCCGCTCCGGGCCGAGGTCGGCGAGCGCCGCGGGCAGGCGCGCGGCCTCCATCAGGGTCGGCACGGCGAGGATGCCGCACTGCTCCGCCGCCTCGATCATGTTGGCGTGCAGGCGATCGGTGTTGAGGCGTTCGCCCTGGGTGTAGCGGGTCAGGACCGGGCGGATCGTGCCCGCCCCCATCTCCACCGCCTTCTGGGCGAGGTAGTCGAGCCGCGCGCTCTTCAGGGGCGCGAACAGGTAGTGCAGGTCGGGCGCGACGGTCTGCGTGCGTGCCTGGTCCACGACGGTGAGGTGCGCGCTCTTGCGGCCCGACGGAACCAGGCTCGCCCGCCACTCGCCGTGCCGTCCGTTGAACAGCAGCACCGGGTCGTCCGGCTGGCGGCGCAGGACGTTCAGCAGGTAGTTCGCCTGCGCCCGGTCGAGGGGGAGGTTCGCGCCCGCGAAGAGGTCGTGCGCCACGTGGAGACGGGGCGCGGTGAAGTCGTAGGCGGCCATCCGGGCTCCGTCGCGTGCGCATGCGCGGCTGTCAACGCCTGGACAGGATCGACGATGTTGCCGAAACACCACGAGCCCGGGTTTTCGAAACGTTGCCCAGCCATGTCGGCGCCGGCCCGTTTGCGGCTCGATTGACGCCACATTCCTATGGCGAAGCGGAGCCCGGATCAGTCCGGGCCGTCCGTACCGCAGCGCGGCCGCCATCCGGATCAAGACGACATCCGTCGACGCTGCGTGCCACGCCGACGGCGCTTCACCCGCGACCGGGGCGGATCTCCAGGGAGTCGAGACCATGCGCATCAAGACCTACGGACTGGCCGCCGCCCTGGTGGTCGGTAGCTTCGCCGCCAGCACCGCCGCCTTCGCCCAGGGCGCCGAGTGCGGCACGATCCAGACGACGCTCCAGACCCGCAAGGACCTCGTCTCCCGGGCGAACTCCGCCTCCACGGCGAAGAAGAAGATGACCCCCCAGGAGGCCTGCGCCCTGTTCGGCAAGCTGCAGGCCAACGGCGTCGAGGGCATGAAGTGGATCGCCGCCAACAAGGAGTGGTGCTCGATTCCCGATTCGTTCGCGGAAGGCTTCAAGGCGGACCACACCAAGGTCGTCGGCATCCGCACCAAGATCTGCGGCATGGCGGCTCAAGCCACAAAGATGGAGGCGCAGGCCCGCGCCCAGGCCCAGAACGGTGGCGGCGGTGGCGGCCTGCTCGGCGGCCCCGGCCTGACCGGCCAGTTCAAGATGCCGCAGGGCGCGCTCTGAGGCGGATGCGACGCAGCCTCCGCCCCACGCGAACCCGATCGCAGGCCTCGGCGTGAACGCCGCGAAGGCCGTGGAACCGCCCGTCGCCGACGCCGTCACCGGCCACTGGGTCGACCGGCTCGCGCCGCGGGCCGCGCGGCCCTTCCTCCGGCTCGCGCGGATCGACCGGCCGATCGGCTGGTGGCTGCTGCTGCTGCCGTGCTGGTGGTCGACGGCGTTGGCCGCCACCCATGCCGGCCTGCCCTGGCCCGACCCGCGCCACCTGCTGCTGTTCCTCGTGGGCGCGGTGGCGATGCGGGGGGCCGGCTCGACCTACAACGACATCGCCGACCGCGACCTCGACGCCCAGGTCGAGCGCACGCGCTCCCGCCCCCTGCCCTCGGGCCAGGTGAGCACGCGGGCCGCGGCCGCCTTCCTCGCCGTCCAGGCGCTGGTCGGCTTCCTGGTGCTGATCCAGTTCGACGCCTTCGCGATCGGCGTCGGGCTGTGCTCGCTGCTGCCGGTGGCGATCTACCCGTTCATGAAGCGGGTGATGTCGATGCCGCAGCTCGTCCTCGGCCTCGCCTTCTCCTGGGGCGCGCTGATGGGCTGGGCGGCGCTGCTCGACCAGGTCGGCGTGCCGGCGCTGCTGCTCTACGCCGGCACCATCGCCTGGGTGGTCGGCTACGACACGATCTATGCGGTACAGGACATCGAGGACGACGAGATCGCCGGCATCCGCTCGTCGGCGCGGTTCTTCGGCGCGCGGCTTCGGCTGGCGGTCGGCGCCTGCTACGGCGCGGCGGTGCTGCTGATCGGCTTGGCCGCCTACGGGGCCGGCGCCGGGCTGCTGGGATGTCTCGGCGTCGCCGCCTTCGCGGGCCATCTCGGCCGCCAGGTCCTGCGCCTCAAGGCGCGCGACGGGCGCGAGGCGCTGGCCTTGTTCCGCTCGAACCGCGGGGCTGGCCTGATCCTGTTCGCGGGGCTTGCCGCCGACACGATCAACCAGGGCTGGCCGGGCTAGGCGATCCTCGTGTGCGGCGGATGATGGCCGGCTCTCGGGCGAGGCGCCCGGGGGGCGTCGCTTACGAGCGGGCGATGATCTCGTTCTCGCCGCGGTGGATCTGCGGGCGGATCGGGAGGCGGCCGGTCTTGCGGCGCACGAGGAAGCGCGGGCGGCGATCGCCGAGCGAGCCGTGGCGGCGGCGGATGCGGGTCTTGCCGAGCATCAGGCGGCCGACCTGGGCGGCGACCACGGCGAGCACGCCGTCCTCACGCACGATCATCCGCGGCAGGCCGGTGCGGGCGGCGAGGTCGCGCCAGATCGCGACGACCTCGTCCTCGCAGAACGGGCCGAGGCTGGCCAGGACGGCGCCGGCGGCGTCGACGAGACACAGCGCGAACCGGTCCTCGCCGCAGCTCTCCGCCTCGTCGGCGGCGAAGGAGAGCGCGATGCCCGTGGGCTTGATCCCGGTGGCGCCGAACACCGGAAGCGCCGAGGCGGCGAAGGCGAAGCCGGCGGGCGCGGCGCCGTCCCGATCGGAGCGGACGGTCTCGGCAAGATGATCGGTCGCGGTCCGGTCCATGGTTTCGAAGGTGTTCATCGGTCCGCCGTCCATTTGCAAGTGGCGACCTGCTGGGGTCGTCCGTTCTGCCAAGAAGATTGGCGTCTAACCTCCCCACGGTGCCTTAAGAGTGAGCGTTAAGCGATCGTGGACATCGCCTTCCCGTCGGGAATGCTCAATGGTTCCTTGCCGCGATCGGTGAGTTTTTCCGTTATCGCCCTGCGGCCTCGGCATCCTTGTGGCGCTTTCGAGCAGACCCTACAACGGTGCCGTCGCGCTCCGGCGCGTCGCTCCCCCGTCGCGCCCGGCAACGACCCGCACGTCGCGCCGGCGCGCGGAGCGGTGCGAGCCGCGATGCCGACCCCTTGCCCCATCGCCCGACACGGACCGCCATGACCGACCCGATCTCCGCGGACTTCGTGCACGCCCTGATGCCGGACCTGCGCGAGGCCCTTCGCGAGGCGGCCTCCCTCGCCCTGCCGTTCTTCAAGGAAGGCGGCCACACCTCGGCGAAGATCTGGTCGAAGGCCGGCGGCTCGCCGGTGACGGAGGCGGACGTCGCCGTCGACACCTTCCTGAAGATCCGGCTGAGCCAGATCGTGCCGGAGGCGGCGTGGCTGTCCGAGGAGACGGCCGACGACGCCGAGCGGATCGGGCACGACCTCGTCTGGATCGTCGACCCGATCGACGGCACCCGCGCCTTCCTGTCCGGCCACAGGGACTGGTCGATCGCGGTGGCGCTGCTGAAGGCCGGCGAGCCGGTGGTCGGCTTCGTCAACGCGCCGGCGCTCGGCCATGATTACGAGGCGATCCGGGGACGCGGCGCGACGCGCAACGGCGCCGCGATCGCCGCCGCGCGCGACGCGGCGCTTCCGACCGCCCGCGTCACCGGCCCGAAGCCGATGATCGATCGGTTGGAGCGCGGGGTCTCGCGCGATCGGGCCGACCCGGCCTTCGACCGGATCGACCGGATTCCGTCGCTGGCTCTGCGGGTGGCCCGCGTCGCCGAAGGCTCGGTCGACGTCGGGCTGGTGTCGTCGGACGCGCGCGACTGGGATCTCGCGGCCGCCGACCTGATCCTGCGCGAGGCCGGCGGGTCGGTCTGCGACATGGCCGGCGTCGCGACGGTCTACAACCGCCCCGATCCGGTGCACGGCGAGCTGATCGCGGTGCCGCACGGCCTGCGCGACGGCGTCGTCGCGGCCTGGGCCAAGGGCCGGTAGCGGCCGCCGAGCGAGAAAGCGGTCCCGAAACGCGAAAGAGCCGCCCCGGTCGGACCGGGATCGGCTCATTGCTGTGGGTCTAAGGCTGTCCCTCGCCGGCTGGCGTTCGTGCCTGGCGGTCACCCGCTCTCGGCCGTTCGCCGCCGCGGGCGATCAGGCGTGGGCGGCTTCGCGCAGCGCGAGAGCCGCCGGCGCGAGCCCGAGGCGCTCGGCGAGATGCCAGCGCAGTTCCCGGGGCGAATGGTAGTTGTAGGAGCCATCGATGAGGTGGGAGAGGTCGAGGGTCGGGGCGTCCGACGTCGCGCTCTGCCTGATGCGTCCCACCTTGAAGGTCGCCGAATCCGTGACGGGCGACCGGACGCTACGGCGTCGGGTGTATTCGAACAACATGGTGTGTGTTTTTGTCTTCCGATTGACCGGGTTTGCTCCGCAGCATGGCGGGCCCGGCTCTGTTTCTAAGCTGTGGCGATTAAGATTTGGTTTACCTTGACCGTCCGGCGCAACCGTTCCCGAGGGATGGCGGCGTCGGATGGTTTCGACCGTGTCACGGTCGCGTGGATGGGAGACCGATGGCCTCAGGCAGCCTGGAGGTTGCCGGCGGCGTCCTTGCCGCTGCGCTTGTCGGTGAGGATCTCGTAGGAGACCTTCTGACCCTCGATCAGGTTGCGCATGCCGGCGCGCTCGACGGCCGAGATGTGGACGAACACGTCCTTGCCGCCGTCATCCGGCTGGATGAAGCCGTAGCCCTTGGTCTCGTTGAACCACTTCACGGTACCGGTATTCACGTAAAGAACCTCGTATCGACGATGGGTCGAGCCGTCCCGCTCCTGAGAACGCGACCGGATCGACTGACTTCTAAGTCTGGTATGGGTGGCAGGGCATCGGGCATGAGACCCGTAACCGGCGTCCGTCCCAGGGTTGAGCCCCCCACAACCCTATCTAAGGGTTGCCTGCGGCCGCAACAAGGCAGGGGTGCAGCATCTCGGCGAGGGCCGGCGAAACCGGGTCCGTGGCCGCTGGGATTTTCGGGTGCCGCGGTGCATATAAGGGTTCGCGTTCAGGCTTTTAGGCGATCCATGGCAGGTATCTCGGTTTCGTTGGAAGGGGCCAACATCCAGCTCTCCTTCCAGAAGGACGATCAGGCGACCGCCGTCGTGATGGATGCCCGCGCCGCCCGCGCCCTCGTGCGCGCCGTCGGCCAGTTGCTCACCGCCATCGACGAGCCCGAGGAGGCCGACATGGCCGACGAGATGGGCGACGAGGACATCGCGATGCTCGACGTCACCTCCTCGGCGATCGAAGTCGGCACCGATGACCAGGGCCAAGCCGTCGTCGCCTTCCAGGCGGGGGCCCTGCCGCCGTTCCAGCTGCGCCTGACCGACGAAGAGGCCCGTCACGTGGCGACGAGCCTCTCCGAGATCCTCGCGGCGCCGCGCGACGTCAGGGCGTCGCACGGCGGCCATTGAGTCGTCCTCACATCTGAGTCGTCCTCACATCCGGACGCCGGGGTCCGTCGGGGCGCCGGGGAACACGTCCGGCTCGGAGCCGGGGCCGCCCGGTTCGCCGATGCCGGGGTCGTTGACTGGATAGGGCGTGCGCGGCCCGGTCGGGCCGATATCGGGCAGGTCGTCCGGCGGAACGGGCGGCGGAAGGTCGCCGGGGGTGG
>NZ_VRUT01000126.1:0-13894 GCF_008039465.1 Methylobacterium sp. WL120
GTGGTGGCGGCGGCGGCTTCGGCGGCGGCGCTCCCCGGGCTGCGGCCGCCCCCACGGGCCCGGAGCGCGACGCCACGGTCAAGTGGTTCAACAAGGAGAAGGGCTTCGGCTTCGTCGAACTCGGCGACGGCTCGGGCGACGCCTTCCTCCACATCCGCGCCGTCGAGGCGGCCGGCCATGACGACCTGCAGCCGGGCACCCGGCTCACCGTCCAGACTGCGCAGGGCCAGAAGGGCCCGCAGGTCACCAACGTGACGAGCGTCGACACCTCGACGGCCGAGGCGGCTCCGCCCCGGCGCGAGATGCGCGATGCGCGTCCCCCGCGGACGGGCGGCTTCGGCGCCCCCGGCGGCGGCTACGGTGCCGGCGGCGGTGGTTACGGCGGCGCCGGTGGCGGCTACGGCGGAGCGGGTGGTGGCTACGGCGCCGGTGGCGGTGGCGGTGGTGGCCGCGTCGCCTCCGGTCCCTCGACCGAGATGCAGGGCACCGTGAAGTGGTACGACCCGGCCAAGGGCTTCGGCTTCGTGTCGGTGAACGACGGCGGCAAGGACGTGTTCGTCCATCGCTCCGCCCTGTCGCGCGCCGGCCTCGAGTCGCTGGCCGAGGGTCAGACCGTGACGCTCGCAGTGGTCGACGGCCAGAAGGGCCGCGAGGCCCAGAGCATCAACGTCGACGATTGATCGTCGCCGAATCGGACGAACGCGGCGATCTCGCTTCCGCCGCGTTCCCGGTGAGATTGCAGACGGCGGTCCCTTCCAGGGCCGCCGTTTCGCGTTTCGGATCGACAACCGGGCAAGCTCGCATGCGTCGCACCCTTTCGCTCGTCCTGGTTCTCGGGCTCGCGACATCCGCGCAGGCCGAGGATTTCACCGGCGCTTATGCCGGCGTGAACCTCGGCTACGGTTTCGAGCGCGGGCGGGATGCGAAGACGTCGGGTGCTGTCCCGGGAGCGCGTGCGGGGACGCCCAGCGCCAACGACCTCCCGCCGAGCGCGTCGCTGGCCGCGAAGTCGCTCCGCGCATCGAGCCCGGCCGCCTCGCGCTGAGAGATGTCGGCGCGCACAACCGGGATTACGGCCCCGCCATCGCCTTGATGATGAAGTCGCGCCGCACGAAGCTCGCGTAGTCCGGCTGGGCCGCGAGGTTGCCGAGGGCGATCTGGGTGTCGAGGGCGATCTTCAGGGCATCCGGCGTGATGTCGACGCTCTCGGGATAGACCTTGTCGCCCATCATGCGCTTCACCGCGGCCTCGACGACGGTCGGGTCGAGGTTCGGGAACTCCTTCTTCGCGACCGCGACCGCCTTGGCCGGCTCGGATTGCATCAACCGGATCGCCGCCTGCATGCCGTTGACGAAGGCCTGCGCCACCACGGGATCCACGTCCTTGCGCGCGCTCACCGCTGAGAAGGCGTAGGGCCCGTACTTCTCGGGGAAGCCGAGGACGACCTTCATGCCCTTCGCCGCGACCTGGTCGAGGCCGGGCTCGTACAAAACGGCGACTTTGGCCTGGCCGGCCAGGAACGGTCCGGGCTCGGTGCCGAGCTGTACCTGCGTCAGCGTCACGTCGTCCTTCGACAACCCGTTCTCCTTGAGGAGCTTTAGGAACAGCGAGGTGCTGGTCGTCGGCATCAATCCGGTGACGATGGTCTGGCCCTTGAGGTCCTTCACGTCCTTGAACGCGAAATCCGGCGTCGTCGCGATCCAGACGGCCGCACCGTTGACGACGTTGGCGACGACGCCGACGGGGGCACCTTTCGAGGCCGCCACCGCGGTCCATTCCGGACCGTGGATCGAGAACTGCGCGCTCTTGGAGATCACCGCCGACAGCGCGACGCTCGGGGCGCCGGCGGTCTCCTTGGTGACCTCGATGCCGGCCTTCTCGAACAACCCCTCGTCGAGGGCCACGTAGAGCGGCAGGTAGAGCATCGATTGGAAGGCCTGGCTCACCGTCGCCTTCAACGCCGCCGCCGAGGCCGGCGCGGCTCCCAGCAGCCAAGCCGCGGCGACGGTCGCGAGGAGGGGACGGCGCTGGATCATCGGGGCCACTCGTTCTGCAAAGGAAAGGGCAGGGAAGGGGGAAACGGCAGTCGCGCGCGACGCGGCGGCCTGGAGCTCAGACCTGAACGCTGCCGGCGGTGTCCACCTGCCGCCACGGCAGGATGCGGCGTTCGGCGAAATCGATGACGTGGTAGAGCAGGAAGCCGACGAACATCAGCACGAACAGCCCGACCCAGACGGCGTTGAGGTCGTAGAGCGACGAGGCGTTGTAGATCAGGTGGCCGAGCCCCGCCTGGGACGAGATGAACTCGCCGACGACGGCGCCGACGAGGGCGAAGCCGATGTTGATCCGGAACATCCCGATCATCGCCGGCAGCGTCGAGGGCACGATCACCGAGCGGAAGATCCGGTTTTTCGAGGCCCCCATCGAAGCCAGCAGCGCCTGCAGGTCGGGGTCCGCGTCCCGGGCGGCCTGATACGCCGCGATCAGCGCCACCAGGGCGGTGAGCGAGACCGCGAGCGCGACCTTCGAGATGAAGCCGGTGCCGAACCAGAGGATCACGATCGGCGCCAGCGCGATCTTCGGCACCGAGTTGATCGCCACGATGAACGGCTCGACGATCCGCGCGACCAGCACCGAATACCAGAGCCCGAGGCCCGCTGCGGAGCCGAGGACGGTTCCGATGACGAAGCCGAGGATGGCTTCCACCACCGTGAGCCAGGTGTCGTGGACGAGGCTGCCGTCCAGCACGCTCTTCACGAACACCCGCCAGATGCCCGAGGGGGCCCCGACCAGGAATTCAGTGAGCCATCCGGCGTCCACCGCGATCTCCCAGCTCGCAAAGAAAACCGCCACGGCCAGAATCTGGATCAGGCCGCGCCCGAGGGTGGTGTCGATCGCGCGCGCCAGGGCACCCGGTCTGCGGCGGGTCGCGGCCGGTGTCGCCGGGCTCTGCGCCGTCGGCGCCTGGTCTTGCGAAAGGCTTTGGATCGCCATCAGGCCGCCCTCGCTCGGGTCTGGATGTCGAGTTCGCCGCACAGGGTGTTGAAGTATTCCGAGAAGCGCGGATCGCTGCGGGCGCCGATCGGCGACCGATCGTTGAGCGCGATATCGTACACCGCCTTCACCCGGGTCGGCCGGTTGCCGAGCACCACCACGCGCTTGGAGAGGGCCACGGCCTCGTCGATGTCGTGGGTCACCAGCACGACGGTCTTGTGGAACGTCTCGACGGCGTCGAGCAGCACGGCTTCGAGGTAGAGCCGGGTCTGGTAGTCCAGGGCCGAGAACGGTTCGTCGAGGAGCAGGATGTCCGGGTCCATGATCAGCGTCCGGATCAGCGCCGCGCGCTGCCGCATGCCGCCGGACAGAGTCTTCGGGTAGGCGTTCTCGAAGCCGGAGAGCCCGAAGCGGGCGAGGTAGTCCCGCGCCGTCTCGGTCGCGGCCCGGGCGTCGACGCCCTTCATCTCCAAGCCGAGCATGACGTTCTGCAGAACGGTGCGCCAGGGGAACAGCAGGTCCTTCTGCATCATGTAGCCGACGCGCCCCGAGAGCCCGGGCACGATCTCGCCACGGAAGCGCATCGTGCCCTCGTCGGGTTCGAGCAGGCCGGCGATGACGTTGAAGACCGTGGTCTTGCCGCAGCCGGACGGCCCGATGATGCTGACGAAGTCGCGCTCGTAGATGTCGAAGTTCAGCCCGTCGAGCACCGGCACCGCGCCGCCCCGAGATGGGAACGCCTTCCGGATGCCCCGCAGGGCGAGCTGCACGTCCCGACCGTTCGCAAGCGCATCCATCGACGACTCCACCGCTGGGGCGGAGCCGAGCAAGGCCTGGGCCAATCGGAATGCAAAATGCAGATTCGAGGCTGTTCGGGTGGCTTCACATCGGCGCTCGCGCCCGGAGGGAACCCCGAAACGAACAAGGGCAAGACGCGTCGCCGCGTCCTACCCAAGATCGTATAAGTCCGAAATTCTTTGGTGGGCGCACTAGGGTTCGAACCTAGGACCCGCTGATTAAGAGTCAGCTGCTCTACCAACTGAGCTATGCGCCCGATCGCCTGAGCGACCCGCCGCGGTCCACCAAGTCCCGCTGCGATGCGGGCTGATACCAACCGGGCCGGGGGCTGTCCACCCCGCGAGTGAGGTTTTTGCCCGCGGGCGGGGATTTTCCCCCGGCTCGGTCGGTTTTCGGACTACTCCGCCGCCGCGTGCTGCGCATGGATGCGCACGGCGGAGGCTGCCAGCTTGTTCAGCGCCGAGAGGTAGGCCTTGGCCGATGCGACCAGAGTGTCCGGGTCGGCGCCGCGCGCGGTGATCGAGCGCTCGCCCGCCTTCAGGCGGACCGAGACCTCGGCCTGCGCGTCGGTGCCGGCGGTGACCGCGTGGACCTGGTACAGCTCGAGCTGCGCCTCGTGCGGCACGAGCGCCTGGATCGCGTTGAACACCGCGTCTACCGGCCCGTTGCCGTCGGCCTCCTGGGTGAGCGTCTTGCCGTCCAGGGCGACCTTCATCGTCGCCCGCTGCGGCCCGCGTGTGCCGGCGATGACCGAGAGCGACACCAGGCGGATGCGGTCGTGCGCGGTGGCGAGGTTCTCGTCGACCAGCGCCTCGATGTCCTCGTCGTAGACGTGCTTCTTGCGGTCGGCCAAGGCCTTGAACCGCTCGAACACGTCCTGCAGCTGGTTGTCGGACAACTTCAGGCCGAGCTCTTCGAGCTTGGACCGGAAGGCGGCCCGGCCGGAATGCTTGCCCATCACCAAATTGGTCTTCGTGACGCCGACGGAGGCCGGGGTCATGATCTCGTAGGTCTCGGCGTGCTTCAGCATGCCGTCCTGGTGGATGCCGCTCTCGTGCGCGAAGGCGTTGCGGCCGACGATCGCCTTGTTGAACTGCACCGGGAAGTTGGTGGCGTGGCTCACGAGCTTGGAGGCGCGCGTCAGCATCGTCGACTCGATGCCGGTCTCGTAGGGCAGTACGTCGGAGCGGGTGCGGATCGCCATGACGACCTCCTCGAGCGCCGCGTTCCCCGCGCGCTCGCCGATGCCGTTGATCGTGCACTCCACCTGCCGCGCGCCGCCCTCGATGCCGGCCAGGGTGTTGGCGATCGCGAGGCCGAGGTCGTTGTGGCAATGGACCGAGAAGATCGCCTTGTCGGCATTCGGCACGCGCTCGCGCACCGCCTCGAACATCGCCCGGTACTCGCCCGGCGTGGCGTAGCCGACCGTGTCGGGCAGGTTGATCGTCGTCGCGCCGGCCTTGATCGCCGCCTCGACGCAGCGGCACAGATAGTCGATCGGGGTGCGGGTCGCGTCCATCGCCGACCACTCGACGTCGGAGACGAGGTCGCGCGCCTGCGCCACCGTCTTGAGGATGATCTCGACCACCTCGTCCTCGGTCTTGCGCATCTGGTGCGCAAGATGGATCGGCGAGGTCGAGACGAAGGTGTGGATGCGGCCTTGGCGCGCGTGCCGAACCGCTTCGCCGGCCCGCGCGATGTCGGCGGGGATGGCGCGGGCGAGCCCGGCGATGGTGGCTCGCTGGGCGCGCCGTGCGATCTCGGACACGGCCTCGAAGTCGCCGTTGGAGGCGATCGGGAAACCGGCCTCGATCACGTCGACGCCCATCGCATCGAGCAACTCGGCCACCGCGAGCTTCTCGTCCAGCGTCATGGTCGCGCCCGGGCATTGCTCGCCGTCGCGCAACGTCGTGTCGAAGATCACGACGCGGTCTTTTTTCGTCTCGAAAGTGCTGGTCATCTCGTGTCAACCCTGTCGCGGCACCCTCCGCAATGCGGACCGGGCTGCCTTCGAAGCCTGAAGATTCGGCCGTGCGATCCCCTGAAGGCCCAGGCGTGCGCCCGGACGGCCCTCAGGGGCGGGTAAGCAGAAGCGTGCGGAGGGCGCGCGTCGGCGACGCCGCGGACGCGGCCTCGAGGGCGACGGGTGCTGAGCCGGCGCTGGCCAAGGCTCGTCTCTCCTCGGCGCCGACCTCGGGACCGCACGGAGATGTGCGGGGCCGGCGACGCAGGATTCGTGGATATCCCTCCGCGGCGGCGAAGACAAGCGCGGCCATGGGACGGGGTCTCGCAAAGAAAAAGGCACCCGCGGAGCGATCCGCGGATGCCTCGGATGGAATGGCCGCAGGAGGACGAGTCAGACGGCGATGCGCTCTTCGGCGTCCATCGGCTCGCGGAGCACGTAGCCGCGGCCCCAGACCGTCTCGATGTAGTTCTTGCCCTGGCTGGCGTTGGCGAGCTTCTTCCGCAGCTTGCAGATGAACACGTCGATGATCTTCAGCTCGGGCTCGTCCATGCCGCCGTAGAGATGATTGAGGAACATCTCCTTGGTGAGCGTCGTGCCTTTCCGGAGCGAGAGGAGTTCCAGCATCTGGTACTCCTTGCCGGTGAGGTGGACGCGGGAGCCGGCGACCTCGACGGTCTTCTGGTCGAGGTTCACGATCAGGTCGGCGGTGGTGATCACCGACTGGGCGTGGCCCTTCGAGCGGCGGACGATGGCGTGGATGCGGGCCACGAGCTCGTCCTTGTGGAACGGCTTGGTGAGATAGTCGTCGGCGCCGAAGCCGAGGCCCTTCACCTTGTCCTCGATGCCGGCCATGCCCGACAGAATCAGGATCGGCGTCTTGACCTTGGCGACCCGGAGGTTGCGCAGCACCTCGTAGCCCGACATGTCGGGCAGGTTCAGGTCGAGCAGGATGATGTCGTAATCGTAGAGCTTGCCGAGATCGATCCCTTCCTCACCGAGATCGGTGGTGTAGGTGTTGAAGTTCTCGGACTTGAGCATCAACTCGATGCTCTGCGCCGTGGCGCCGTCGTCCTCGATCAGAAGTACCCGCATCGTCGATCCCCAGCCCGGCCGGCCGTATCAGCGTTCGGACACGTCGCCGCCATTCGTCCGCCACCGGCCTGTGGACGGACGCCCCATCGTCATTGACGTGAAACGCTATTCGTTAATCGTTAACAAAACCTGATTCTCCGTGGCAAGCGATCGTTTGCATCTGCCTCGGCCTTTTTTCGTCCGGTCTCGGCTGTCCGTCCCGACCGCCCCGACCGCGCGCGGCCGATGCCGTACCTTCAACGCCTGCCAAGTCCTTCACATGTCACGGGCCGCGCGCGTTCGTGGCCGTCGAGCCACATCCGCGACGCATGTCCGGGCCGGATCGAGGGACCCGAACCGGCCGTGCGATCGGCCCCGCTACAAGCCCGATGACCGCAGTGTTAAGGAGGGAGGTAAACGAACCGTTAGGGCATCACGGATGACGCAGGACCAGGGCGGGACCGCGACTCGGACGCTCTCCGGCATTCGCGCTGGGCTGGAGCGGGTCGAGCCGCTCGAGACCTACGGCCGCGTCGTCGCGATTCGCGGGCTCCTCGTCGAGGTCGCAGGGCCGGTCGCCGCGATGCGGCTCGGTGGGCGGCTGGACGTGGAGGGCGCCGGCAGCGCCGGCTTGATCCCGTGCGAGATCATCGGATTCCAGGGCGACCGGGCGCTGGCCATGCCGTTCGGCTCGCTGGAGGGCGTGCGCCGCGGCTGCCCGGCCTTCGTGCGCGACGAGGCCGCGGGCGCGATCCGTCCGTCGCCGGCGTGGCTCGGCCGCGTGGTCGACGCGCTCGGCCGACCGGTCGACGGTCTCGGCCCGCTCGCCAACGGACCTGAGATCTATCCGCTGCGCGCCGACCCGCCGCCGGCCCACGCCCGCCGCCGGGTGGGAAAACCGCTCGACCTCGGCGTCCGCTGCCTCAACACCTTCCTGACGATGTGCGCTGGCCAGCGCATGGGCATCTTCGCCGGCTCGGGCGTCGGCAAGTCGGTGCTGCTGTCGATGCTCGCCCGCTACACCGCCGCTGACGTCGCGGTGATCGGCCTCGTCGGCGAGCGCGGTCGCGAGGTGCAGGAGTTCCTGCAGGACGACCTCGGCGCCGCAGGCCTCGCCCGCTCCGTCGTGGTGGTCGCGACCTCGGACGAGCCGGCCCTGATGCGCCGCAACGCGGCCTACGTGACCCTCTCGGTCGCCGAACACTTCCGAGACCAGGGCGCCAAGGTCCTGTGCATGATCGATTCGATCACGCGCTTCGCCATGGCCCAGCGCGACATCGGGCTCGCCGCGGGCGAGCCGCCGACGGCCAAGGGCTACACCCCGACGGTGTTTTCCGAGCTTCCGCGGCTGCTCGAGCGGGCAGGCCCGGGGGTGGGGGAGGGGACGATCTCGGCCCTGTTCACCGTGCTGGTGGAGGGCGACGACCACAACGAGCCGGTGGCCGACGCGGTGCGCGGCATCCTCGACGGGCACATCGTGAT
Organism: Methylobacterium sp. WL120; assembly: GCF_008039465.1. Lineage (NCBI taxonomy): Bacteria > Pseudomonadati > Pseudomonadota > Alphaproteobacteria > Hyphomicrobiales > Methylobacteriaceae > Methylobacterium > Methylobacterium sp. WL120. The sequence goes on from NZ_VRUT01000126.1 coordinate 8,312, forward strand.
GGAGCGGTCCATCGCCGAGCGCGGACGCTACCCGGCGGTGAACGTGCTGCGCTCGGTCTCGCGCACCATGCCGCGCTCGTGCGATCCGGCGTTCCTGCCGGTGGTGCGGCGGGCGCGCAAGCTGCTGGCGACCTACGCCGACATGGAGGAGCTGATCCGCCTCGGCGCCTACCGCGCCGGCGCCTCGCCCGAGGTCGACGAGGCGGTCGCGCTCATGCCGCGATTGGAGGCTTTTCTGGGGCAGGGTAAGGAAGAAGCAACCTCCATCGGCGATGGTTACGCACGGCTCGCGGAGATCGTGGGCGGGTCCTGAGGCGGACGGTGCGGCGGGTCCTGGCCGCGTCGCACGTCCGGTACTACCGGGATCTCGTGCGTTGTGTGGAGTGAGCGTATCCCATGAAATCGCGTGACACGCTGATCCGGCTACGCCGCTTCCAGGTCGACGAGAAGCGTCGCCGCGTGACTCAGATCGAGATGATGATGGCCGACTTCCAGCGCATGGCGATGGAGCTCGACCGCGAGGTGGTCCACGAGGAAGCCCGCGCCGGCATCACCGACACCGGTCACTTCGCCTACCCGACCTACGCCCGCGCCGCCGCCGTCCGCCGGGACAACATGCGCCAGTCGGCGATCGCGCTCGAGAGCCAGCTGGCCGAGGCCAAGGCCGAGCTCGGCGAGGCGTTCGAGGACCTGAAGAAGGTCGAGATCCTTGACGACCGCGAGCGCTCGGCCGAGCGCGCCGCCGAGGCTGTCCGCGAGCAGGCGGCGATGGACGGCATCGGCCTATCGCGCGCCCGCGCCTAAGGCCGGGCAGCACGAAACCGTCATGATCCGATGACACTAGACCGTGCAGGCGTGCCCCGCCGGGCGTGCTTGCGGTGCGTCGCGTCCTGACGCATCAGGGGTTTCCCCGAGGTGCCGGTGTCCATGAAGAAGATCAGCGATTTCATCTGGCCGATCGTCGGCCTCGCCGCGGTCGCTGTCTCGGGATACCTGCTCTTCCGTGAGCTGCGCGGCATCTCGATGTCCGAGATCCAGGGCAGCCTCGCCGCCATCCCGCTGCACCGCTTCCTCCTGGCCGCGCTCTCCACCCTCGTCGCCTACGCCGCGCTCGCCTGGTACGACCGGATCGCGCTGTTGCACCTCGGCGTCACGCACATTTCGACGTTCTTCGTCTCGGTCTGCTCGTTCACCACCTACGCGCTGTCGCACAACATCGGCGCCTCGGTCTTCTCCGGCGCGGTGGTGCGTTACCGCGCCTACACCGCCAAGGGCCTGTCGGCGGCACAGGTCGCGGTGCTGGTCGCCCTGTGCTCCTTCACCTTCGGCCTCGGCACGATCCTGCTCGGCGGATTCGTGCTGGTGGCGCTACCCGACACCCTAACGCGGCTGCAGGGCTACCTTCCGACGATCCTCACCAATCCGAGCACAGCCCGGACGCTCGGCGCGGTGCTGCTCGGCGCCGTGGCACTCTACGTCGCCGGCTCGCTGCTCAAGCTCAAGCCGCTGACGATCCGGTCCTTCAAGCTCGAATATCCGCGCCCCCGCATCATGATCCGGCAGATCATCGCCGCCCCGCTGGAGCTGCTCGGCGCGGCCGGGATCATCTATTTCGCGTTGCCCGAGGCGCATAACCCGGGCTTCCTGGTGGTGCTGGCGGTGTTCCTCGCCTCGTTCTCGGCGGCCCTCGTCTCGAACGCCCCCGGTGGCCTCGGCGTGTTCGAGCTGGTCTTCGTCGTAGCGATGCCCGACATCGCCAGGCCGGCGATCATCGCAGCGCTGCTCGTGTTCCGGATGTTCTATTTCTGGCTGCCGTTCCTGATCTCGGTCGTCGTCGTGCTGCTCTACGAGCGAAACCGACTGGTCGGCGCGCTTCGCGGGACCGGGACGCAGACGGCTCGCGCCCCGGACCCGCCGCTCGTCGCCCAGGGCCTCGATCCGGCGAAGATCGAGCGAGACCTCAAGCGCAAGACGGTGTGAGAAGAGGGGCCCATGGCGCAACCGCTCGACCACGGACGCTTGCGCCAGGCCCTTGAGGCGCTTGGATCGGACCTTGCCGCGCGCGGCGTCTTCATCGAGTTGGCCATCTACGGTGGCGGCGCGCTGATCCTTCAGTTCGAATGGCGCCGATCGACCTGGGACGTGGACGCGGTGGTGCGGGAAGGCTTCGACGAGGCGGTGCTCGCACCTTCCGTCGCCAGGGTCGCCAGGGAGATGGACCTCGATTCCGATTGGCTCAACAACGCGGTCGGCATGTTCACGCCCCTCGACGAACCGGAGTCCTTGTTCGAGGTGTCGGGTGTGTATCCGTCCGAGGGCCCCCCGGGGCTGAGGACGCTCCTGGCACGCCCGCACTATCTCCTCGCCATGAAGCTCCGAGCCTTGAGCAGTCTCGATCGGGGCACGCGCGACATGGACGACGCCCGCGCGCTGGCCGCCCATCTCGGGATCGTCGACCTCGAAGGCTTGGTCACCCTCTACGCGTCGATCTACGACGAAGCCCCGACCATCGACGCGCGATTGCGCTTCCCGGCCATCCTGGATGCGTCCCCGTGAGACCCGCCACGCTTCACGAGGTCGCCGTCCGCATCCGCGAGGATGGCGACTGGGATCACCACAGCCGTGAGTTCCTCGACGCGTTCTACGCGCTTGACGGCAGGATCGAGCGGCAGACGGCGATGATCGCCGACGATCCCGGCCTCGTCGGCGTTCTGCGCGCGGACGCCTATCTCGGGGCGATGGGCGAACATCTCGCCCGCCGTTGGGGATTGCCGATCCCCGCATGGGTGCGGGACGACGCGCGCTATCTCACGACGGCGTGGTTCCTGCCGGACGAGCCGAACCTGCGCGATTACCTTCTCTGCGCGAGCCCGGTGGCCTTCCGCGTGCGCTTGATCTTCACGGGTCCGGACCCGCTGCAACGCGCACGCTTCCCCTATCACCGCGGCGTTCGCACCCTGCCGTTCGACTATCCGCCGCCCGACCTCACACCGAGCCGACGTTGCGCAGCCGCGCCCGCGCATGGATCTCCGCCTGGCTCATCACCGGGGTCTCGCGGCGGAAACGCTCGATGATCGAGCGCACGAACGGCCGGGCCTGAACCGAGGTGACGAGGACCGGCATCTCGCCCATCCGCGCCGCGGTCTCGAACCGGTCGCGCACCGTCTGCACGAACTCGGTGAGCTTCGAGGGCTGCATCGCGAGGTAGCGCTCGTCGCGCTCGCCCACGATCGAATCCAGGAAGGCCTGCTCCCAGGCCGGCGACAGGGTGATGATCGGCAGCATGCCGTCCGGCCCCTGGTACTGGGCGCAGATCTGGCGCCCGAGGCGCGCGCGGACGTGCTCGACGATGTCGCGCGGGTTCTTTACCGATCCGGCCACCTCCGCGATGCCCTCGACGATGGCGCCGAGGTCGCGGATCGAGACCCGCTCGGCCAGCAGGAACTGCAGCACCCGCTGGATGCCAGTGGTGTTGATCTGCGAGGGCACGACCTCCTTAACGAGCTCGGCGTGCTCCTTGGACAGCTCGCGCAGCAGCTTCGAGACCTCGACGTGGTTGAGCAGCTCCGAGACGTGCGCCTTGATGATCTCGGTGAGGTGCGTCGAGACCACGGTGGCGGCGTCGACGACGGTGTAGCCCTTGAGCTGCGCCTGGTCGCGCAGGGACGCGTCGATCCAGGTCGCGGGCAGGCCGAAGGTCGGCTCCAGCATATGCTGGCCGGGCAGCTGGACCTGGCCGCCCATCGGGTCCATCGCCATGAACTGGCCGGGGAAGATCTGGCCGGTCCCGGCCTCGATCTCCTTGACGCGCACAACGTAGGCGGTGGCGTCGAGCTGGACGTTGTCGAGGATGCGGACCGACGGCATGACGAAGCCGAGGTCGGCCGCCAGCTGGCGGCGCAGCGCCTTGATCTGGTCGGTCAGGCGGTCCTGGCCCTCGCCGCTGACGAGGGCGAGCAGCGCATAGCCCATCTCGAGCTTGAGGTCGTCGAGCTTCAGCAGGTCGGTGACCGTCTCCTCCTTGGCCGCGGCCGCCGCCGCGACGGCGGCGGGGTCCATCGGCACCCCGGCCTCGTCGAGAGGCGGCGCCTCGCGGGCGGTCTTGGCGAAGCGCCAGGCGGCGTAGCCGGAGGCGCCGGCGAGCGCGAGGAACGGCAGCATCGGCATGCCGGGCATCAGCGCGATCAGCACCATGACGCCCGAGGACATGCCGAGCGCCTTCGGGTAGTTGGCGAGCTGCTTGCCGAGCGCCTTGTCGGCCGAGCCCTTCACGCCCGCCTTCGAGACCAGAATGCCGGCGGCGGTCGAGACGATCAGCGCCGGCACCTGCGAGGCGAGGCCGTCGCCGATGGTGAGAAGGGTGTAGCTCTTGGCCGCCGCGCCGATCGCCATGTCCTGCTGCGCGACGCCGATGATGATGCCGCCGACCACGTTGATGAAGGTGATCAGCAGCGCCGCGATCGCGTCGCCGCGCACGAACTTCGAGGCGCCGTCCATGGCGCCGAAGAAGGACGATTCCTCTTCCAATGCCGAACGCCGCGCCTTGGCGACCTTCTCGTCGATCAGGCCGGCCGAAAGGTCGGCGTCGATCGCCATCTGCTTGCCGGGCATCGCGTCGAGGGTGAAGCGCGCCGCGACCTCGGCGATGCGGCCCGAGCCCTTCGTGATGACGACGAAGTTCACGATGATCAGGATCGCGAACACGATGATCCCGATGACGAAGTTGCCCCCCATCACGAAGTTGCCGAACGCTTCGATGACGTGGCCGGCCGCCGCCGTGCCCTCGTGGCCGTGGCCGAGGATCAGCCGGGTCGAGGCGAGGTTCAGCGCCAGCCGCAGCATGGTCGCCATCAGCAGCAGCGTCGGGAAGACGGTGAATTCCAGCGGGTTGTCGATGAACAGGCCCGTCATCATGATTAGCACCGACATGATGATCGACACGGCGAGCAGCAGGTCGAGCAGCACCGACGGCAGCGGGAAGATCAGCACCGCGAGGATGCCCATCACCGCGGTCGCGAAGAACAGGTCGGTGCGCTTGGAGAGCGCGTCGAAGCTGGCGCGGTTCGGCATCGAGAAGCCGCCGAGCGCCGACATCCCTCCGGTCCGCTCCGGCGCGATCGCCGTCTCGCTCATGTCCCTAACCCCCGCCCGCGACGGGCGGACCCGGCAAGATTTGCCGGTTGGATGGTTAGCGTCCTGTTAACGCGACGTCCCGACGACGCCATCGGCCAAGCTGGAACCCGGCTCCGCTCCGGCGGCTTGAACGGGCTCGGGATCGGGCCCACCGCACGAGCAGGCGCGCGATCCGACGTTCAACGACCGGAGGAACCACCATGGCGATGCGAGCCATCACCGCCCTGTTCGACGATTACGACGCGGCGGCCCGCGCGGTCGACAAGCTCGAAGCCGAGGGCATCCCCCACGGCGACATCAGCATCGTGGCCAATAACGCCGAGGACCGGCATGCCGGCCGACTCACAACCACCGGCGATCCGACCCGCTCGTCGCACCCCGCCGACGCGGGCGTCGGCGGCGCCGGCACCGGTGCGACGCTCGGCACGGTGCTCGGCGCCGGCACCGCGA
>NZ_VRUT01000127.1:0-13885 GCF_008039465.1 Methylobacterium sp. WL120
GCCCGGCCTCGGCCTCCGCCTGCCGCGCCTTGCGCGCGGCGACGAGGGCGGCGAGGCGCTGCTGCTCGCGCGCCCAGCCGGCGAGGTCGTTCCGCAGGCCCTGCCGGTCCGCGGCGATCAGCCCGCGCAGGCGCACGAGCTCGGCGAGGTCGGCGGCCAGCGTGTCCACCTCGCCCCGCATCTCGGGCACGATCGCCCCGAGCAGCATCGAGGTGCGGATCACCGCCAGCACATCCTCGGGGTTGACCAGCACCGCCGGCGGCGGGCGACGGCCCATGCGCTGGAGCGCCGCCAGGATCTCGGCGATCACACCACGGCGGGCGTCGAGGGAGCGGCGGATGGCCGTCTCGCTGCCCGAGAGCGTCTTCAGACGCTCCTCCAGGCGGCTCATGCGGTCCTCGGTGGCCTGCGACTGCCGGCCCGCATCGAGCAAGGCCGCGTCGAGCTTGGCCCGGTCGCCGCCGATGCTCGCGATCTCCGCCTCGAACTGCGCCTTGGCGCCCACGCTGGCGGAGAGGGCGTCCTGGACCCGCTTGAGGTTGTCGGCGCGGCGGTCGCGCTCGTCGATGGCGCGCTGGATGCGCTCGGCCTCGGTGACCGGTGCGGCAGCATCCTGCGCCCGAAGGCGGCTCGCGGGCATGGCGGCGAGGCCGGCGGCAAGTGCGGCGGCGAGAGCGCCCGTGGTGACCAGCCTCATGGCGTGCGTTTGCCGGCTCCGTGCATCACCGCCCCTGTCGTCCAGCATTGCGGCACACGCGAGGCGTTCACCCGTCGGGATCACCGCGATGATACGGGTGCCCCGCCAGGATCGTGAGGGCGCGGTAGAGCTGTTCGAGGGCCAGGACGCGCACGATGCCGTGAGGCAGGGTCGCGGCGCCGAAGGAGAGGGTGAGGTCGGCCCGCGCCCGGACCGCGCCGTCGAGTCCGTCCGCGCCGCCGATGGCGACCACGAGGGCGGGCCGCCCGGCATCGCGCCAGTTGCGGATGCGCTCGGCCACGCGCTCGCTCGGCAGGTCGGCGCGCCCGCGCTCGTCGTAGGCCACGAGGACGCCGCCGGCGGGCACCTGAGCCAACAGAGCGGTCGCCTCCTCGGCGCAGCGGTCGGGCGCGCGCCGCGCGCGGCTCTCGACCATCTCGGCGATGTCGCAGGCGGTGAAGCCGAGGCCGCGCCCGAGCTGCGCCGCGCGTTCGCGGTAGCGCGCGGTCAGGTCGCGCTCGGGCCCGGTCTTGAGGCGCCCGATCGCGGCGACGAGGAGGCGCAAGGCGTCGTCGTTCAGTCGGCGGAAAGGCCCGAGGGGCGGTCGGCCCCCCACATCTTTTCGAGATTGTAGAAGCCGCGCACCTCAGGCCGGAAGATGTGGACCAGGATGTCGCCGGCATCGATCAGCACCCAGTCGCAGGCGGGCATGCCCTCGACGCGGGCGGTGCCGAAGGACTTGGCCTTCATCTCCTGCGTGATGTGGTCGGCGATCGAGCCGACATGGCGCTGCGACCGTCCGGACGCGATGATCATCGTGTCGGCGATCGAGGTCTTGCCGGCGAGATCGATGGCGATCGTCTCCTCGGCCTTCATCTCGTCGAGACACCCGAGCACGAGCGTCCTCAGGTCTTCGACCCTGGCCAGGGCAGCGGTCTCGGAACCCTGGGTTCCCGTGTGGAGCGACTCGGACAGCGTCCTGATTCCTCGGATAGCGGCAGCGGCGGCGCGCGCGTGCGTAGAACCGCGGACTTTGGCCGGTTCCGGCCGGTAATTCAAGGTTCTCCGCCGCCGCGGCGCGCATCGCGGATCTGCGTCGAGGAGAGATGCGAGCGCGGGCCGTGAAGGAAGACCCAGGCCGGGGGGGGCATATCCGGCAGGGCGGAGGCATCCGACTCGGGGATCCGGGCGGCGGAGAACCGCCGCGCGGCCCGCGCGCTCGGGGCGCTGAGCGTATGGCCGGGCCGGTCGATCACAGCCACCGGCATCAGCCGCATGATCTCGGCGGAGCCCTTCCAACGGTGGAAGCTCGCCAGCGAGTCGGCCCCCATGATCCAGACGAAGCGGACGCCCGGCCGCCGCCGCGCCAGCCAGCGCAGGGTGTCGCGGGTGAAGCGGGCACCGATCGCCGCCTCGAAGCCGGTCACCGCGATCCGCGGGTCGCCGCGTGCGACGGCGGCAGCCTGCGCGCAGCGCTCGGCCAGCGGCGCGATCGGCCGCCCGCGCTTCAGAGGGTTGCCGGGGGTGACGAGCCACCACAGCCGATCGAGGCGAAGGCGCCGCAGGGCCATGGTGCCGACATGCAGGTGGCCGGCATGGGCCGGGTTGAACGAGCCGCCGTAGAGGCCGATCCGCATCCCCGGCGCGGACGGCGGCAACGCGCCCTCACGCGGGGCCAAGGATCGGGATCGCTATCGCTCCGGAACGCGCGGGCGCGAAACGGCTCACGGGCGCGTCTGGCCGCTGCCGTGGACTCGGTACTTGAAGGTGGTGAGCTGCTCCACGCCGACCGGGCCGCGGGCGTGCATGCGGCCGGTGGCGATGCCGATCTCGGCACCGAACCCGAACTCGCCGCCGTCGGCGAACTGGGTCGAGGCGTTGTGCACGACGATCGCCGAATCGACCTCGGCCAGGAAGCGCACGGCCTCGTCCCCATCCTCGGTGACGATCGCGTCGGTGTGGTGCGAGCCGTAGGTCTCGATGTGCTCGATCGCCGCCTCGAGCCCGTCGACCACCCGGACCGAGATGATCGCGTCGAGGTATTCGGTGCGCCAGTCGGCTTCGGTCGCCGCGGTGACGCGGCCGTCGACCGCCTGCACGGCGGCGTCGCCGCGCACCGCGCAGCCGGCCTCCAGCAAGGCGGCGACGAGGAGGGCGAGGTGGGTGCCGGCGCAGGCGCGGTCGACCAGCAGGGTCTCGGTGGCGCCGCAGACGCCGGTGCGGCGCATCTTGCTGTTGAGCAGGATGGTCCGCGCCATGTCGAGGTCGGCCGCGGCCGCCACGTAGACGTGGCAGATGCCGTCGAGGTGGGCGAAGACCGGAACCCGCGCCTCGGCGTGGACCCGCTCGACCAGGCCGCGCCCACCACGGGGCACGATCACGTCGATGCAGCCGGCGAGGCCGGCGAGCATGTCGCCGACCGCGGCGCGGTCCTTCGTCGGCACGATCTGGATCGCGTCCGCGGGCAGGCCGGTGGCTTCGAGCCCGGCGCGCATCGACTCGGCGATGGCCATGGCGCTGCGGTGGCTGTCCGAGCCGGCCCGCAGGATCGCGGCGTTGCCGGCCTTGAGGCAGAGCGCCCCTGCGTCGGCGGTGACGTTGGGGCGGCTCTCGAAGATCACGCCGACGACGCCGAGCGGCACGGCGATGCGCTCGATCAGCAGCCCGTTCGGACGCTCGAAGGCGGCGACCTGGCGCCCGACGGGGTCGGCCAGCGCGCCGATCTTCTCGACCGCGTCGGCGATCGCGGCGAGGCGCCCCGCGTCGAGGGTGAGGCGGTCGATCAGCGCCTGGCTCTGCCCGGCCGCCTTCGCGGCGGCGACGTCGCGGGCGTTCTCGCCCAGGATGACGACGCGGTCGGCGCGCAGGCGCTCGGCGATGGCCCGCAGGGCCACGTCCTTGGTCTCGGCCGAGGCCAGCGCGAGCTTGCGGCCGGCGGCGCGGGCGCGCCGGCCGATCCCGTTCATGGTCTCGGCGAGGTCGTCGGCCGACGCGAAGTCGGATCGCATGTTCAGGACTGGCACCGGTACAACCCCAGTTCGGCAGCCCGAAGCGAGCCGCCTACGAAGCTGCGGATTATCTGCATCCTCGGGGACGACGAAACAAGCGCTGGCGCGAAGATCGGAACGTTTCGAAACGGTCACCCGATCTCGGACGACGCAGGAGCGAGCCTAGAACATCGCCAGGTCGTCGCGATGCACCATCCACGCGCGTCCCGGATAGGTGAGGAGGTCGGCGATCTGCGCGCTCGGGCGGCCGAGGATCAGCGCCGCCTCCGTGCTGTCGTAGCCGACGAGGCCGCGGCCCAGCACCCGGCCGGCACGGTCGCGGATGAGCACCGCGTCGCCCCGGCCGAAGCTTCCCTCGACGCCGCAGACGCCCACCGGCAGCAGGCTCGCCCCGCCTTCGAGCGCCCGCGCCGCGCCGTCGTCGATCACCAGGGTGCCGCGCGGCTCGAGCGACCCGGCGATCCAGGTCTTCCGCGCCGCGGTGGGGGTGGAGCCGGACAAGAACCAGGTGCAGCGGCCGCCCGCGACCACGCTGCGCAGCGGGTTCTTCTCGCGGCCGTCGGCGATGATCATGTGGGTCCCGCCCGACACCGCGATCTTGGCGGCCTCGACCTTGGTCCGCATGCCGCCGCGCGACAGCTCCGAGGCGGGCCCGCCGGCCATCGCCTCGATCTCGGGGGTGATCCGCTCGACCACGGCCAGGTGGCGCGCGTCCGGGTCGGCGCTCGGAGGCGCGGTGTAGAGCCCGTCGATGTCGGAGAACAGCACCAGCACGTCGGCGCCGATCATCGTGGCGACGCGGGCCGCGAGCCGGTCGTTGTCGCCGTAGCGGATCTCGGAGGTCGCCACGGTGTCGTTCTCGTTGACGACAGGAACCGCCCGCATCTCCAAGAGCTTGAGCACGGTCGCCCGGGCGTTGAGATAGCGGCGGCGCTCCTCGGTGTCCTGGGGCGTCACCAGGATCTGCCCGGCGACGATGCCGTGGTACCCGAGCGCCTCGGCCCAGTGCCGCGCCAGGGCGATCTGCCCGACCGAGGCCGCGCCCTGGCTCTCCTCCAGGCGCAGGGCGCCGGGAGCGAAGCCGAGCACGGTACGCCCGAGCGCGATGCTGCCCGAGGACACCACCAGCACGTCGACGCCGCGGGCATGCAGGTCGGCGATGTCCTCGACGAGCGCCGCGAGCCACGCATGCCGCAGCCGCCCGCGGGCGCGGTCCACCAGCAGGGCCGAGCCGACCTTGATGACGACGCGGCGGAATTGATCGAGGGAGGGGGTCATGACGCCGGGACGAATGCGGGGATGAGGTCGGTGTGGACGAAGTCGTCGCCGTTGAACAGGAGCGGCACCGCATACGTCCTGGCGACGGCGTAGGTGAAGCAGTCGCGGAAATTCAGCTGGGCCGGATGGCCGCGGCCCTTCCCGGAACGTAGGAAAGCGTCGGCGCCGGCCTCGAACATCGCCGCATCGAAGGCCACGATGTTGATCAAGCTGTCGTCGAGAAAACGATCGACCGCTCTGCGCGCCTGGCCGGGCAGTTTCTGCTCCAGAACCATGCACGTCTCGATGAGCGTCGGCGTTCCGACGATGACATGCTCGCCGAGGATCAAGCGGAGGAAAGCATCCGCTTCCGGTTCCCGTATCAGGATGGCCACGATCGCCGACGTATCAATCGCGATCAACGGCGCGCCTCAGATCGGAAGGCCGTGATCATCGTACAGATCGCGATGGTCCGAGGTCGCCCCCGGCACCTTGTGATCTGCGATCTCACGGACGAAGCCCCGTAACGATTCGTACCGGCGGCGGCGCTTCGGCGTCAGATCTTCCAAGGTTGGAACGCGCGGAGGCTGAGGCGACAGGCCTTCGGCCGGCAGGGTTTCGCGAAGCGACGCGCGAAGCGCGGAGACCACCGCGTCTTCGACCGACGTGCCTGTGCGCTCGGCCAACTCCTTGGCATGTCCGAGCGCCTCGTCTCGCTCCACGATCAGAGCTTCGATCACCGTCCGCTCCACGAGGACACCGTCCAGCGGGAGACCATAGTCGAGGTCGGGCCGACCGTCATCACGGCTGCCAGGCCGGCTCGGGGACGCGCTCCGCCTCGGCGGCCGCGTCCATCTCGCCCTGGAGCGCGCGCAGGGCCTCCGGCACGCCCTGGCCCGAGGCCGAGGACAGGACCAGCGGCTTGCGCTTGGCGGCGCGCTTCAGGCGGGCGACCTGCTCCTTGAGGGTGTCCGCGTCGATCGCGTCGGCTTTGGAAAGCGCCACGATCTCCGGCTTGCCGGCGAGGTCCTCGCCGTAGGCCTCGAGCTCGCGCCGGATCGTCTTGTAGGCCTTGCCGGCATGCTCGCAGGTCGCGTCGACGAGGTGCAGCAGCACGCGGCAGCGCTCGACGTGGGCCAGGAACTTGTCGCCGAGCCCGACGCCCTCGTGGGCGCCCTCGATCAGGCCGGGGATGTCGGCGAGCACGAACTCGCGGGCGTCCGAGCGCACCACGCCGAGGCCCGGATGCAGGGTGGTGAAGGGGTAGTCCGCGATCTTCGGCTTGGCCGAGGTCACGGTGGCGAGGAAGGTGGACTTGCCGGCGTTCGGCAGCCCGACGAGCCCGGCGTCGGCGATGAGCTTGAGCCGCAGCCAGATCCACTGCTCGTGGCCTTCGAGGCCCGGGTTGGCGTGCTTCGGGGCGCGGTTGGTCGAGGTGGTGAAGTAGGCGTTGCCGAAGCCGCCGTTGCCGCCCTTGGCGAGCCGGACCCGCTGGCCGACCTCGGTCATGTCGGCGATCAGGTGCTCGCCGTCGACCGCCAGGATCTGGGTGCCGGCCGGCACCTTCAGCACCACGTCGGCGCCGTTGGCGCCGTGGCGGTTCGAGCCCATGCCGTGCTCGCCCTTCCGCGCCTTGAAGTGCTGCTGGTAGCGGTAGTCGATCAGCGTGTTCAGGCCCTCGACGCACTCGACCCAGACGTCGCCGCCGCGCCCGCCGTCGCCGCCGTTGGGGCCGCCGAACTCGATGAACTTCTCGCGCCGGAACGCGACGCACCCCGCGCCTCCGTCGCCGGAACGGACATAGACCTTGGCTTCGTCGAGGAATTTCACGGTGTCGCTCGTCTCTTGATCGAGGCGGGTGGCGGCCCGCTTCGTCCGTTCACGCCGCTCCGGTGCGGCCCTGTCCGTCCGCGGCCGGGGTCGCACGCCGTGCGAACCCCGCCTCGAACCCTATCGTGTCGCACCGAGATGCCGTCAGGCGGCCCGGTCGCAGGCGACCCGGTCGGCCCGGGCCGACCACGCGGCGCGGTCGAGCCGGAAGCGGTCGGAGGTCATCTCGCAGCCGCGGACCGGGAAATACTCCGTCGCCGTGCCCGTGCGGACGAACCCGACCTTCTCCAGCACCCGGCGCGAAGCCGGGTTCTCGACGCGCGCCTCGGCGGTCAGCGCCGTGCCGCCGGCATAGGCGAAGTAGGCGTGCGCCATGGCCACCGAGGCCTCGGTGGCGAGCCCGCGGCCCCAATGGGGCCGGCCGAGCCAGTAGCCGAGGCGCGCGCCGTCCACCGCGGCATCGGACCGAATTCCGACGAAGCCGACGAGGCCGGCCGGATCGGAGCGGAGCGAGACCGCCATCGCGAGCCCGTCGCCGAGGGCGTTGCAGCGCCGCGCCTCGATCACGAAGGCCTCGGTCTCCGCGCGGTCGATCGGGTGGCGGATCCGCGCCGTCATCTCGGCCACCGCCCGCTCGCCCGCGAGCCGCACGATCGCATCCACGTCCTTGGCGCGCGGCCAGCGCAGCCACAGGCTGCGGGTCTCGATGCGGAAGACGTCGTCGCGGGTCAGATCGGGGAACATCGTTCGGGCTCCTCCGCCGCGATCCTCCGTAGCGGAGAACCGTTGCGCTGAGACGACGAAAGGGAGGATGGCGCCCCATCCTCCCCCGCGTGTTCCGTTCGACTCCGGGCCTCGTGGCCAGGATGCGAGAAACAGGTCCGCCGGTTCGGTGTGGGACACCGGCGGGGCCTGCTTCGCCTGTACGAGGTGCCCGCCGTCTACTCTGCCGCCTGCGCCAGCGGCACCACCGCCACGAAGGCGCGGCCGCGCTTGGTCTGGAACTCCACGCGGCCCTCGGTCAGGGCGAACAGGGTGTGATCCTTGCCCATGCCGACGTTGGTGCCGGGGTGCCACTTGGTGCCGCGCTGGCGCACGATGATGTTGCCCGGGATGACGGCCTCCGAGCCGAACTTCTTCACGCCGAGGCGCTGGCCGGCCGAATCGCGGCCGTTGCGGGACGAGCCGCCTGCTTTCTTGTGTGCCATGGTTCAGTCTTTCGAATGACGTGGGATCGGGACGTGCGGATCGCGTGGGGGCCTCGGCGGCCCTTACGCGCTCTTCGAACCGGCAGTGAGGCCGGTGATGCGCACGACCGTGTGGTGCTGGCGGTGGCCGCGCTTGCGCCGCGAGTTCTGACGGCGGCGCTTCTTGAAGGCGATGACCTTCTTGTCGCGGCCGTGGGAGACGATCTCGCCGGTGACGCTGAAGCCCGACAGGAGCGGCGCGCCGACCTGGGTCGCGTCGCCGTCGGCGAACAGGAGGACCTCGCCGAAGGTCACGGCGGAGCCTTCGTCGCCTTCGAGGCTGGCGATGGTGATGGTGTCGTTCTCGGCAACGCGATACTGCTTGCCGCCCGTCTTGATGACTGCGAACATCGTCTCTCTCGTGGTTCGAACGGCCTCCGGGACGCGCCCTGGACCGACTTCTTATGCGTTCGTCGCGATCTGCCCGGGGGCTGCCGCAACGCGAAACGCACGGCCTTCTGCGAGGAAGCCGCGCGTTGTGCCCGGTGGATAGGGGATCGGCACCTGCCGTGTCAAGGATTCGCCGGCGTTTCCCGCGTCGGGCGGACGCTCCGCCTCAGCGGATCGCCTGGATGATCGCCGGGGTGATGATCACCACGAACAGCACCGGCAGGAAGAACAGGATCATCGGCACGGTGAGCTTCGGCGGCAGCGAGGCGGCCTTCTTCTCGGCGTCGGTCATGCGCTGGTCGCGGCTCTCCTGCGCCAGGATGCGGAGCGCCTGGCCGACCGGGGTGCCGTAGCGCTCCGCCTGGATCAGGGCCGTGACGACCGCCTTCACCGGCTCGAGGCCGACGCGCATCGCGAGGTTCTCGTAGGCCTGCCGGCGGTCCGGCAGGAAGGACATCTCGGCCGTCATCAGGGCCAGTTCCTCGGCCAGCACCACCGATGTGGCGGCGATCTCGGTGCTGACCTTCCGGAAGGCGTGCTCGATCGCCATGCCCGATTCGACGCAGATCAGCGTCAGGTCGAGGGCGTCGGGCCAGGCCCGCTTGATCTCGGCCTTGCGCTTGTTCGACGTGTTGACGAGGTACAATTCCGGAGCCTTGATGCCCCCGTAAGCGCAGGCGATGACGATGCCGATGCGCATCAGGTAGGGCTGGTCGAGGGCTTCCAGCACGAACAGGTAGAAGATCGATCCCAGGGTCGCCGCGACCGGCATGACGAGGCGGAAGAACAGGAACGTCGTCTCGGATTGCTGGCCGCGATAGCCGGCCATCAAGAGCTTGCGCTTGGCCGTGTCGGTGCCGAGCCAGCGGCGCAGGTCGAACCGCTCGACGATCTGCTTCATGTAGGCCTTGGGCTCGATCCGCAGCGTCGCCTTGGTGTTGAGCCGCTCGCGCTCCCGCTGGCGGATGACCTCGCGCTCGTCGCTGACGAGCTTCATCCGCTTGCCGAGGTTGTCGCTCTCGAGGAAGGGCTGCGCCACGGCGAAGGCGGTGGCCGCCGCCGCGATCGCGGTCAGCGCGATGGCCACGTTGCGCGGGTCGAAGACCTTCTGGGCGATGAGGTCGATCATGGCGACGGGGCTTCCCGAAAGGGCGTCCGAAGGGGGGCGGCGAGCGGAGCCCGCGGGCGTTCAGAAGTCGAACGCGATCATCTTCTTGATGGTCAGGATGCCGAGGCCCATCCAGATCGCCGAGCCCAGCAGGGCGAGCTTGCCGATGTCGGTGGTCCAGAGCAGCGAGATGTAGTCGGGGCTTGTCAGCGACGTGATGCCGGCGACGACAAAGGGCAGCGCGGCGATGATGCCGGCCGAGGACTTGGCCTCCATGCTCATCGCCTGGATCTTGCCGGCCATTTTCCGGCGCTCGCGCAGCACCCGCGACAGGTTGGAAAGCGCCTCGGAGAGGTTGCCGCCCGACTGCTGCTGGATGTTGATCACGACCGAGAAGAAGTTCACCTCCTGCACCGGCACCCGCTCGTAGAGCCGCGAGACCGCCTCGCCGAGGGACAGGCCCAGCGTCTGGGTCTCGATGATCACCCGGAACTCCGAGCGCACCGGCTCCTCGGCCTCGCGGGAGACCATGCGGAAGCAATCGCCCACCGGGATGCCGGTGCGGATGCCGCGCACCACCACGTCGACGGCGTTGGGCAGTTCCCTCAGGAACTTCGCGATGCGGCGCTTGCGCAGGTGGCGCAGCAGGAACGCCGGCACGCCGAGGCCGCCGACGAAGGCCCCGCCCAGGCCGGCGACCGGGTTCGCGCTCACCACGAGCACCAGCAGCCCGACCAACACCGCGAGCCCGGCGGACATCATCCAGTAGGTCCGCTGCGACCACGCCAGGCCGGCCCGCGCGATCTTCAGCTCGAGGGTCACCTTCGCGGCGCCCTTGGCCTTGGCCTCGATCTCGCCCAGCGTCTTGGCGACCTGCTCGCGCCGGTTCACGCTCACGCCGCGGATCGCGCTGCCGGTCGCCGACGCGCTGATGGTCCGGAGCCGCTGGGCCGCGCGCCGCTCGCCCATCATCAGCGGCATCAGGAAGACGTAGCCGAGCGCCAGCGCGGTCACGAAGACGAGCCCGACGGCGAGTTGCAGGTTCCCGCCGTTCACGGGGCGCCTCCCGCCGCCGCGGCGGCATCGAGCGCCTCGCCGAGCTGGCGCTCCAGGCCGTAGTAGCGGGCGC
The DNA here is from genome assembly GCF_008039465.1 of Methylobacterium sp. WL120. Lineage (NCBI taxonomy): Bacteria > Pseudomonadati > Pseudomonadota > Alphaproteobacteria > Hyphomicrobiales > Methylobacteriaceae > Methylobacterium > Methylobacterium sp. WL120. The sequence goes on from NZ_VRUT01000127.1 coordinate 10,667, forward strand.
GCTCCCAGAACTTCGGCCGGCCGACGCCGGTGGAGCGATGGCGCCCAATCAGCTTGCCGTTGGCGTCCTCGCCGAGGATGTCGAACAGGAAGATGTCCTGCGTGGTGATGACGTCGCCCTCCATCCCGAGCACTTCGGTGATGTGGGTGATGCGGCGCGAGCCGTCGCGCAGGCGGGTGGCCTGCACCACGACGTCGATCGAGCCGCAGATCATCTCGCGCAGCGTCTTCGAGGGCAGGGTGAAGCCGCCCATCGAGATCATCGACTCGATGCGCGACAGGCACTCGCGCGGCGAGTTGGCGTGGAGCGTTCCCATCGAGCCGTCGTGGCCGGTGTTCATCGCCTGGAGAAGGTCGAAGGCCTCGGGTCCGCGCACCTCGCCGACGATGATCCGTTCGGGCCGCATGCGCAGGCAGTTCTTGACGAGGTCGCGCATGGTGACCTGGCCCTGGCCCTCCATGTTGGGCGGGCGCGTCTCCAGGCGCACCACGTGCGGTTGCTGCAGCTGCAATTCGGCCGCGTCCTCGCAGGTGATGATCCGCTCGTCGTTCTCGATGAAGGCGGTGATGCAGTTGAGCAGGGTCGTCTTGCCCGAGCCGGTGCCGCCGGAGATGACGATATTGCAGCGCGAGCGGCCGATGATCTTCAGGATCTCGGCCCCCTCCGGCGAGATGGCGCCGAAGCGCACGAGCTGGTCGAGGGTGAGCTTGTCCTTCTTGAACTTTCGGATCGTGAGGGCCGGGCCGTCGATGGCCAGCGGCGGTGCGATGACGTTAACGCGCGAGCCGTCCGGCAGGCGCGCGTCGCAGATCGGCGAGGCGTCGTCGACCCGACGCCCGACCTGGCTGACGATGCGCTGGCAGATGTTCATCAGCTGCTGGTTGTCGCGGAAGCGCACGTTGGTGAGCTGGATCTTGCCGCTCACTTCGATGAAGGCGCGGTTGGCGCCGTTGATCATGATGTCGGCGATGTCGTCGCGGGCGAGCAGCGGCTCGAGCGGGCCGTAGCCGAGCACGTCGTTGCAGATGTCGTCGAGCAGTTCCTCCTGCTCGGCGATCGACAGCACGATGTTCTTGAGGCCGATGATCTCCGAGACGATGTCACGGATCTCCTCGCGCGCCGACTCGGGCTCCAGGCGCGAGAGCTGGGCGAGGTCGATCGCCTCGATCAGCGCGCCGAAGATCATGCTCTTGGTGCGGTAGTAGTCTTCAGAGCGCGGGTTGTCCTGCGCGGCGACCGGCGCCGACGCATCCATGCGCTTGGCGGCCACGTTCTCCTGCACCAGCACGGGTGCGGTCGCGCGCGCGACGACCGGCGGCGCGGTCGGCGCCGCCGTGGCGCCCTGCCTCCTACCGAACATGGAACGGATCCTCGGATGGCATGGCGGCGCGCGGGCGCGCGGGTGCGCGACCGCGCAGTAGTGCGGGCGGTGCGAAGGTTGGATCGTCCGCCGGGACGGCAGGCCGCGTAAGCGCCGGCATCAGGACGCCTTCCGCCGCGCGAGCTTCGCCAGGAGCGGTTCGAGCAGGTTCGGCCGGGCGCGCTTGGCTTCGGGCCGGCCGAGCAGCGCCGCCGCGAGGTCGGCGAAGATCTCGGCGGGCTTCGAGCCGGCCTGCACCTCGGCGATCATCTGGCCGTTGTTGGCGGCCGTCCCGAACAGGGCCGGCTCGAACGGGATGCTGGCGGCCAGCGGCGCCTCCAGCGCCTTGGCGAACTCGGCGGCCCCGATCTCGGGGCGCTTGGGCACCCCGACGCCGTTCAGGATGACACGGGGCCGGGCGTCGTTGGGCCGGCCCTGCTGCAGCGCGCCGAGCAGGTTCTTGGCGTTGCGTAGGGAGGCGAGGTCGGGGCCGGCGACGATCAGGATCTCGTCGGCCGCGGTCAGCACCCGCTTCGACCAGGCGCACCACTGGTGCGGCAAGTCGAGGACGATGCAGGGCACGGCCGCGCGCAGGTGGTCGATCAGCGCATCGAAGGCCGGCTCGGACAGGTCGATCGTCCGGTCGAGGCTCGCCGGCGCCGAGAGCAGGCTGAGCTGGTCGCTGCACTTCGAGAGCAGGCGCTCGACCAGGTTCGAATCGAGGCGCTCGGGGGCGAACACCGCCTCGGCGATGCCCTGGGGCGGGTCCTGGTTGAAGTTCAGCGAGGCGGTGCCGAAGGCGATGTCGAGGTCGGCGATCACCGTCTGCGCGCCCTGGCCGCGGGCGATCGACCAGGCGAGGTTGTGGGCGACCGTCGAGGCGCCGATGCCGCCCTTGACGCCGTAGACCGCGATGGTCCGCCCGACCGGCTTCACCCCGGGGGCTGCGAACAGGTCCGAGAGCGAGGCGATCAGCGCCAGCGGCTCGACCGGCGCCATCAGGTAGTCGCTGACGCCGCGCTGAATGAACTGGCGGTACAGCGCCACGTCGTTGACGTGGCCGACGACGATCACCCGGGTGCCGGCGTCGCAGACCTCGGCGAGGGCGTCGAGGCATTCCATCGGCCGGGATTTCGGCCCTTGCGTCTCGATGATGATGACGTTGGGCGTCGGCGCGTGGCGGTAGGCTTCCACCGCCGCCGCACCGCCGCCCATCTGGACCTTCAGGAGGGCCTTCTGCATGCGTCGGTCGGTCCCGGCGCCCTCGATCATCGCGGCGGTCTCCGCGGTCTCGCAGAACGCCTGGATCGTGATCCGGGGCACCGGGGCGATCATCCGCTCAGATGTCTCGGGGTGGTCCGCCATGACGAGGCCTTCGGGTTCGTGGGAGCGCGGGAACGGTGTGTCGGGGTAGGGGGCGGCGCCGGGTGGCGGCGTCGCCCGCCGGGTCACTCGGCCACGGAGGACTTGACGCTGGTCTTGCCATCCTGCCGCCAGGCGGTTGACGGATCCTTGCCTTCGCGGAGCTGGCCGATGTCCTTGACCCGGCGGATCGTGTCGATGCGGCCCTCGGGGCGCCCGCGCACCAGGTCGACCGGGTCGGCGACCTGCGCGGCGATCGTTGCCTGGGTCGAGCAGCCGAGGTTCCACGACGGCTGGTTGCGGAAGTTCGCGACCGGGCTGCTCTCGCCGAGATCCTGGGGCCAGAGCCCGCACTTGTCGGCGACGTGCGCCTCCATGCGGTGGAAGCTGAGGCGGATCGGGCTGGCGAGGCCGGGATCGGCCACCGGGTAGCCGGAGAGCACGATCTCGCGGGGGGGGACGCCGCCCTCGGCGCCGAGCCGGCGGATGGCGGCGGC
>NZ_VRUT01000128.1:0-13805 GCF_008039465.1 Methylobacterium sp. WL120
CTCGACATCAGCGCGGCGTCGATGGCCTCGGCGGGCTTCGCGACCGCCGGCTCGCCGGTGAGCAGCGCCTTGGCATCGCGCCCGTCGCGGCGAAGCATCGCCTCGCGGAGCGCGCCGTCGGCAACCGGCGCCGTCGGTGCGGCGTAGGCCAGGGCCGCGCGGGCGCCGGAGGTGTCCTCCGGGTCGGCGCTCGCCACGGCGACCACCGGCTTCGGCCTTCCGCGCGGCGCTGCGACAGGCGCCGGAGCCGGGTCGCTCCGGCCGCCGAACAGGCCGGCGAGGAACCCGACGAGGCTCGGGCCCTCCTCCTCGTCGGCGGAGGCGATCTGCGAGGACACGCCGAGCACGGTGCCGCCGCGGGCCAGTATCTCGGCGCGGGCCTCCTCGTAGCGCGGGAACGGCCGGTTGTCGGAGGCCAGGTGGACGGTCTTGCCGTCGGGGAACAGGCGCGCGAGCTGGTCGTGGCTCATCCGCGGCCACATGCGGACCGAGCCGACGTCGAGGTGGACGAAGGGCGAGCCGGCATGCGGATACCAGCCGACGCCGCCGCGCTGCATCTGCAGCCCGACCGCGCGGATGTCGTCGATCGAGACGCCGGGCAGGTAGAAGTCCATCGCCTTGCCGAGCATGTGCTGGCTGTACTCGGCCACCGCCTTCGAGCGGCGGCGCAGCATCGCGTTGGTGCCGGGCGAGCGATAGGCCGAGACGACGTGGATCGGCTCGGAGGCGCCGACCTGTCGATAGGCCTCCCATACCGTGTCGAACAGGCGCGGGTCCATCTTGGTCGGCTCGTCGATGCGCCAGTCGCGCAGGAGCCAGTTCAGCTGCTCCAGGGCCGCGCGGTCGTAGCGCCCGTCGCGCTTGAACGTGATGGTCGCGCTTTCCTTGGTGTGGGTGTGGAAGATCGTCAGCGAACGGGTGTCGCCGTTGGCGACCGCATCCTGGGTGCCGGTGGTCCCCGCCGCCAGCGCCATGACCATGCCGGACAGGCCGAACAGGATTCGCCGAAGACGAGAGGGCCGGGGCGTCGTCTGGCTCGGCGTCGGCACGATCGTCTCACCCCTCGGACGCGGCCCGCGCTGCGCGCGGGACCATGGTGAACGCAAGGTTGCCGAAAACCGTGAAGACCGGGTTATCGGCGCCCCCTGCAGGACACCCGCGATTCCCTTACGGCTAAGTCTGGACCGTGGCGAAATCGTGCCGGCAAGCGTGCCGGCGCACGTCACCGCGCCGGTGATGCGGACGGGTCACGGGAAGCCCCGCCGGAGGCGAACGCCAGACCGGCAAAGCGGCCGGATCACCACCAGCTGCGCGAAACCGGAGCGGGGTTCGGGGTCCACAGGCCGGGCTCGCCGAACTCGGGCGCCGGGGCCTCGGCGCTCGCCCGCACGGCACGGCGCGGCACGGCGGAGTGGCGCGGCTTGGGCGGCGCCGGCACGGAGACGGCCTCCGCCGTCCTGCGTGTCGGCTCGGACGGGCGGATCGCCGGGGAGACCCTGGCCATCGCGCCGCCGCCCCCGAGGCCGAGGGCCGCGCGCATCGGCGCATCGTAGCCGTAGAGGTCGGGCAGCGTGCGGTAGCTGCCGCCGTCGTCGACGGTGGCCGTGAAGTAGGCGAGGTGCACCGGCAGCTTGTGCTCCAGGCGGATGGTGCGCTCGCCTTTGCCGACGAGCTTCTTCAGGCGCTCCTCGGTCCAGTTCGGCAGCACCACGTCGGCGAAGCGGAACGGGTCGTCGACGCGGATGCAGCCGTGGCTGAGCGCCCGCTCCGAGCGCGAGAACAGCGAGCGGTTCGGCGTGTCGTGCAGGTACACGGCATGCTGGTTGGGGAACATGAACTTGATGAAGCCGAGCGCGTTCTTCTCGCCCGGCGGCTGGCGCAGCGAGACGTGGCCGCCGCGGCGCACGATCTCGTAGCCACCCCAGGTGCTGCCGCCGTAGCTCGCGATCTTCGGCAGCATGGTCTTCAGGATCGAGGGCGGGACGTACCACGACGGGTTCACCACCGCGTATTCCATCAGCCCGGAGAACAGGGGCGTGCGCGAATCCGGCTTGCCGACGATGACGCGCGCCTCGTCGCGCTGGCGCCCGTCGCGGAACACCCGCAGGCGGAACTCGGGCACGTTGACCAGCACGTAGTCGGGCCCGAGATCGCTGCCGAGCCAGCGCCAGCGCTCCATGTTGACGATCAGCGCCGCGTCGTCGCCCACCGGCCGCACGATCCCGGCCTGACCGGCCCCTTGTCCCGCGCCCTGCGCCAGCGCCACCACGGTCTGGACGTTGAGGACGCCGTTGCCGGGCAGCCCACGGCTCCGCTGGAACCCGGCAACTGCGGCGGCGACGCCGGAATCGTACTCCTCCGCGTCGCCCGGGGGGGCGTCGAGGGTGCCGGCCTTCCGGCTTTCGAGATCGAAGTGGGCGCGCAGCAGCGGCACGCGCGCATCGCGCATGCCGACGCGCAGGGCCGGCCCGGGCGGAAGCCGCAAAGCGGCCGCCGCGGGACGCGCGTCCTCCTTGACGGCCGGGGCGCGCGCCACCGAGAGGCGGCTCTTCAGGGCGAGGTAGCCGGGCGAATGCGGGTTGTAGGCCTGGAGCAGGTCGCCGGCGCTGCCGCCGGCGCCGGCCAGGCTCGACAGCACCGTGTCGGCGGCCGGCAGGTCGAGGGTCGGGGTGATCAGCCGCGAGATCGCCGCGAGGTTCAGCCGCCCGCCGCGTGCGTCGCGGGCATAGAGGGCGGCGGCGGCCGAGAGTTTCAGGTCGGCCTCGGCGAGGGCGGCGAGATTGTCTGATCCGGCCGCGCTCTCGCCCGTCCCCGGATTGTCCGGCTTGGCGGCCTTCGGGAGCGCCGGCACCGGATAGGCGCGGGCGTCGAGGCCGTCCTCAGGCGCCGCCGCGAGGCGCGCGGCCACGGCCTTCGCCGCCGGCGTGTAGGCGCCGTCCACGATCCAGACCGGCTTGAAGGCGCCGAGCGCGTAGAAGGCCTGGATCGACTCGCGCTCCTTGGTGGTCAGCCGGGCGAGCAGCGGAGCGGAGGCGGCGAGGCGGTTGAACACGGCCGCCGCCTGCGGGTCGCTCGGCGCGGTCGGGGCCGCGGTGACGGCAGGGCGCTCGGGCGAGGGCGCCTCGGATCGTGCCGGATCGGCCTTCGCCGGCTCCGACGGCGTCACCGCCTCGAGGCCGGTGGCCGGGGGCGGCAGGCTCGGATCGGAGGCGGACGCCTTGTCCGGGCCCGACGCTTTATCGAGGTTGGAGGTCCTGTCGCCGTCGAAGGGCTTGTCCGGCGTCGCGGTCGCGACGGCGGCGGCCGGCGGGACGTCGTCGAGCCCGCCGCGGGCGGAGGCGGCCGTCGTCAGGACGCCCTGCGCGACGGAGCCGGCCAACAGGACGGCCAGGGCTGCTTGGGCCGAGCGCGAGACGCTCATCTGCGAACCTCCTGGGGACCGACCTCGAGGCCGCCCACAACCTTATCAGTATCGGCGCTCGCCCGATCGTGTGCAATCGCACCCCGTCCGCGCGCGCCGCAGAGTGCCGGCAAGTGTCTGATCCGCTACGCATCGAGCGCGGGCTTCCAGCCTTCAGGCCGATTCTGGCAAGCCGATCAGGCCGCGGCGTCCTCGGCCTTGGCGTCGCCGTCGAGCCCGAGCTCCTTGAGCTTGCGATACAGGGTCGATCGGCCGATTCCGAGGCGGCGCGACACCTCCGACATCCGGCCGCGATAGAATTGCAGCGCGAAGCGGATGATCTCGGCCTCCAGCGCATCCATCGGCTTCATCTCGCCGGTATCCTCGACCACCAGCGACAGGGCGTGCGGATCGCGCACCTCGACGCGGACGATCTCGCGCACCGGCTCGGGCGAATGGGCCGATAGCATCGGCTGCACCGGGGCTGCCGGGATGCGCACGTCGAACCCCTCGACCTGGGCGGCGATCTGCGGGAACTCGGCCACCGTCAGCTCGTCGCCGTCGGCGAGGACGACGGCGCGGAACAGCGCGTTCTCCAGTTGCCGGACGTTGCCGGGCCAGCCGTAGCGGGTCAGCAGCGCCATCGCCTCGGCGGTGATCGCGCGGACGCGCTTGCCTTCCTCCGCCGCGAACCGGGCGCAGAACGAGCGCACCAGGTCGGGGATGTCCTCGCGGCGGGCGCGCAGCGGGGGCAGGGTCATCGGGAAGACGTTGAGGCGATAGTACAGGTCTTCGCGGAAACGCCCCTCCTTGACGAGGTCGAGGAGCGATCGGTTCGTCGCCGAGACCAGGCGGATGTCGACGCGCACGCTGCGCTTGCCCCCGACGGGGTCGACCTCGCCCTCCTGCAGCGCGCGCAGCAGCTTTACCTGAGCGTCGAGGGGCAACTCGCCGATCTCGTCGAGGAACAGCGTCCCGCCGGACGCCTCGACGAACTTGCCGGCATGGCGCTCGGTGGCGCCGGTGAAGGCGCCCTTCTCGTGCCCGAACAGGGTCGACTCGACGAGGTTGTCGGGGATCGCGCCGCAATTGACCGTGACGAAGGGCTTTCCGCGCCGCTCGCCCGAGCCCTGGATCGCACGGGCCAGCACCTCCTTGCCGACGCCGGACTCGCCCTCGATCAGCACCGGGATGTTGGACTTCGCGGCGCGCTCGGCCAGCCGGATCACCCGCTCCATGTCGGGCGACTTCGAGGTCAGGTCCTTGAAGCTGAGCGAGCCGGAGGCGCGGCGGCGCATGCGCCGGACTTCCTCCTCAAGGTGGTCGACCCGGAGCGCGTTCTTGATCGAGACCTGCAGACGCTCGGCGCCGGCAGGCTTGACCACGAAGTCGACGGCGCCGGCGCGCATCGCCGTGACGACGGCGTCGATCGACCCGTTGGCGGTCTGGACGATGACCGGGGTGTCGAGGCCGGATTTCCGCATCTCGGCCAGCACGCCGAGCCCGTCGAGGCCGCCGGGCATGACGAGGTCGAGGAGCACCACGTCGATCTCGGGGTGGGTCCGGAGCAGGGCGAGCGCGTCCGCACCGTTCTCCGCGAGCGTCGCCTCGAAGCCGAAGCGGCGCACCGTCGCCTCGGCGAGACGACGCTGAACGGGATCGTCGTCGACGATCAGGACCGTTGTCGCCATGCGGGCTCTTCCTCGCTGCCGCGGGTCGTCCGCGGCGCCGGACCTTGCGGGTTCCGGCGCCCGGCGCGACCGGCGGGTGTTTCGTTTCGAGCCGGAGCCTCGCCCAGATGCGTAAAGCGCCGCTTAACGACGACGGGAGATTTGCCGCAGCCGCCGCTTGCGTCCCCTTGCGCCTGAGGATTCCGGTTGAACGCCGTCGGCTGCGCTCGATATGAGGCAGGGCGGGGCCGTCGAGCCCCGGACAGGCGGCGCGACGCGCCGGCAACGCACCCGAGGATCTATGACCATTCGAGCCCTCGCCCCCGCTTGGTCACCGCTTCGGAGCGCCGAGGGCGCCGCCGCGGCGCGCGCCGCCGCCCACGCGGTCGACCTCGGGCCGCTCCCCGAATGGGACCTCGCCGACCTCTATTCCGGCCTGGACGCCCCGGACTTCCGCCGCGACCTCGCGAAAGCGGAGGCGGATTGCCGTTCCTTCTCCGAGACCTACGCCGGGAAGATCGCGCAGCTCGCGAGCGGCCCCGACGCCTCCGCCAGTCTCGCCGCCGCGGTCGCCGCCTACGAGGGCATCGAGGAGCTGCTCGGCCGGCTGATGTCCTATGCCGGGCTGGTCTATTCCGGCGACACCACCGACGAGGCGAGGGCGAAGTTCTACGGCGACACCCGCGAGCGCCTGACGAACGCCTCCGGCGACCTGCTGTTCTTCGCCCTCGAGCTCAACCGCATCGAGGACGCCGTGCTGGACGCGGCGATGGCCGGGGGGCCGCTCGCGCATTACGCCCCGTGGATCGAGGACCTGCGCCGCGAGAAGCCGTTCCAGCTCGAGGACCGGATCGAAAAACTGTTCCTGGAGAAGTCCGTCACCGCGAACGCGGCCTGGGACCGGCTGTTCAACGAGACCATCGCGGCGCTGCGCTTCCCGATCCAGGGCGAGCGGCTGCCGCTGGAGCCGACGCTGAACAAGCTTCAGGACCCGGACGGCGCGGTGCGCCGGGAGGCGGCCGGCGCGCTCAGCGAGGTGTTCCGCGAGAACCTGCGGGTGTTCACGCTGATCACCAACACGCTGGCCAAGGACAAGGAGATCTCGGACCGCTGGCGCGGCTTCAAGGACGTGGCGGATGCCCGCCACCTCTCGAACCGGGTCGAGCCGGAGGTGGTCGCCGCGCTCGTGGACGCCGTGCGCGAAGCCTATCCGCGGCTGTCGCACCGCTACTATCGCCTGAAGGCGAAGTGGTTCGGCGTCGAGGCGCTGCCCTACTGGGACCGCAACGCCCCGCTGCCGAAGGTCGAGCAGCGCACCATCCCCTGGACCGAGGCGCGCGACACGGTGCTCGACGCCTACAATGCGTTCTCACCGAAGATGGCCGGCATCGCGAGGGACTTCTTCGACCGGCGCTGGATCGACGCGCCGACGCGGCCCGGCAAGGCGCCCGGCGCCTTCGCGCACCCGACGGTGCCCTCGGTCCACCCCTACGTGCTCGTCAACTACCAGGGCAAGCCGCGGGACGTGATGACGCTGGCGCACGAACTCGGCCACGGCGTCCACCAGGTGCTGGCCGGCCACAACGGCGCGCTGATGGCGCCGACGCCGCTGACGCTGGCCGAGACCGCCAGCGTGTTCGGCGAGATGCTGACCTTCCGGCGCCTGCTGGCCGCGACCACGAACACGACCCAGCGCCGGGCGATGCTGGCCGCCAAGGTCGAGGACATGATCAACACGGTGGTGCGCCAGATCGCGTTCTACTCGTTCGAGCGCAAGGTCCACCTCGCCCGCGCCGAGGGCGAGCTGACGGCCGAGCAGATCAACGGCCTGTGGATGTCGGTGCAGGCCGAATCGCTCGGCCCGGCGATCACGCTCGATGCCGGATACGAGCCGTTCTGGGCCTACATCCCGCACTTCATCCACTCGCCGTTCTACGTCTACGCCTACGCCTTCGGCGATTGCCTGGTGAACTCGCTCTACGGGGTCTACGCCAAGGCCGAGGACGGCTTCGTCGAGCGCTACTTCGCCCTGCTCTCGGCCGGCGGCTCGAAGCCCTACGGCGAGCTCCTGGCCCCGTTCGGCCTCGACGCACGCGATCCCGGCTTCTGGCAGATCGGGCTCGGCATGATCGAGGGGATGATCGCGGAGCTCGAGGGGATGGAAGCCGAGGCCTGACCACCCGCGACCACGCCCATGAAAAGACCCGCGACGGGGCTGCCGTCGCGGGTCTTTTCATTTCAGGCTCGCAGTCTCAGGTTCGGCCGCGATCAGACGGCGGCGACGGCGACCTGGATGTTGCCGCGGGTGGCGTGCGAGTACGGGCAGACGACGTCGGCGCGCTTCACCAGGTCGGCGGCCGTCGCGGGGTCGATGTCGGGCAGGCTGGCCTTGAGGCTGACGGTGAGGCCGAAGCCGGTGCCGTCCTCGCGCTTGCCGATGCCGACCTCGGCGTCGACGCGGGCGTCCTCGGGCACCTTCACCTTGTCCTGGGCGGCGACGAACTTGATCGCGCCGAGGAAGCAGGCGGCGTAGCCGGCGGCGAAGAGCTGCTCGGGGTTGCTGCCGGGGCCGCCGTTGCCGCCGAGCTCCTTCGGGGTCGAGAGGCCGACGCCGAGGCGGCTGTCGTCGGTCGCCGCGGAACCCTCGCGGCCGCCGGTGGCGTGGGCGTGGGCGGTGTACAGAGCCTGCATCGTCGTCTCCTGATCGGATGGCGTTCGCACGGGCGTCGTGCTGAGCCGATGCCCTCTCCTTGCACGAATATCGATTGCGCACAATCTACATTTTGGGGCCAACGCCGTCGCAATGCCCTGCCGTCGGCCGGCCCGGCATGCCCCGCGAGGCCCTTGCCGCCCCATCGGGGTCGCGGGAAGAACGCTCCCGCTCGGGAGCTTCGCGCGATTCGCTCAATCGCGCGCAGGGAGGTGGAAGATCGCGCGCGCCTCGTCCGGGGTCGCCGGCGCGCAATCGAGGAGCGACAGCAGCGTCACCGCCTTCTCGACCAGGGCGGCGTTGTTCGGCGCGAGCTTGCCACGGGCGAGGTAGAGGTTGTCCTCCAGGCCGACGCGGACGTTGCCGCCCATGCTCGCAGCCAGCGCCACCATCGGGAATTCGGCCCGGCCGATGCCGAAGGCCGACCAGACCGCGTCGGCCGGCAGGCGCGCCCGCATCTGCACCAGGGTCTCGGGGTCGGCCGGGGCGCCCCACGGGATGCCGAGGCAGATCTGGAATAACGGGGGCGCGGCGAGATGCCCCTCGGCGATGAGGTGGCGGGCGAGCGCGATGTGGCCGAGGTCGAACACCTCGATCTCCGGACGGACGCCCGCAGTTCGGATCGTCTCGGCCATGGCGCGCAGGTGCGCCGGAGTGTTGAGGAACAGGTGCTCGCCGAAGTTCATCGTCGCCACGTCGAGGGTGCAGAGCTCGGGCTTCAGCGCGCTGACGTGGCGGGTCCGCACCTCCGGGCTCACGAAGGTGGTGCCGGGCCCCGCCGCCGCCGGGTCGGCCGCGCCCGGCACGAAGCGCCCGCCGGGCCCCGTCGTCAGGTTGAGGATCACGTCGGCGTTCCGCGCGCGGATGCGCTCGACGACCTCGCGGTAATGGTCGAACTCCATGCTCGGTGCCGCGGTGTCGGGGTGGCGGACATGGATGTGCACCACCGCGGCGCCGGCCTCGGCCGCCTCGAGCGCCGAGCGGGCGATGGCCTCCGGGCTGACCGGCACCGCCGGGTTCTTCGCGGTCGTGTCGAACGAGCCGGTCAGGGCGCAGGTGATCACGGTCTTCTGCGACATCGCCGTCTCCTCAGATCATCCCGCCGTCGACCACCAGCGTCTCGCCGGTGATGTAGGCGCCGCCCGCGGCGAGGAAGAACATCGCCTCGGCGATGTCCTCGGGCTCGGCCAGGCGCGCCATCAGGGTGTTGGCGACGGTCGCCGCCTTGCGCTCCTCCGGCCAGTTCGCGGTCCAGGGCGTGGCCACAAGGCCCGGCGCGACGGCGTTGACCCGGATCTCGGGGGCGAGCGCCCGGGCGAGCGAGCGCGTCAGGTTCACGAGCCCGGCCTTGCTCGCCGAATAGGCAATGCTGGAGCCGCGCCGCCCGAGGCCGGCCACCGAGGCGGTGTTGACGATGGCGCCGCGGCGCGCCTTCAGGGCGGGGGCGGCCGCCCGCGCGCAGCGATAGGGGCCGACGAGGTTCGTCGAGAGGATCGCGTTCCAGAAGTCCTCGGTCATCGCGTCGAGGTCCTCGAAGGCGATCGGCGCCTGCGTGCCCGAGGTGCCGGCGTTGTTGATCAGCACATCGAGGCCGCCGAGCGTCGCGATCGCCGCGGCGACCATCGCCTCCGCCTCGCCCGCGCGGGACACGTCGCCGGCGACCGCCGTGACGGAGAGACCTTCGGCGCTCAGCCGCCCGGCGGCTTCCGGGCCGCGTGGGTCGTCCGCGAGGTGGTTCAGGGCGACCGTGGCCCCGTTACGCGCAAACAGCGTGGCCGCGGCCAGGCCGATGCCGGAGGAGGCCCCGGTGACGAGGACGGCTTTGCCGCGAAGGTCGGCGCTGATCATCGTGTGCTCCCGGGTGGGGTTGGTGCGTGGCGGCTGGGAACGCTCACGTCCCCTCCATCCGGCCGATGGTGCGCAGGGCCGCCTTCAGGGCGAGCAGCTTGCGGTCGCGGTCGCGAAACAGCTCCGCCGGGTCGCGACCGCCCCAATCGAAGTAGCCGCGCCCGGCCATCACCCCTGTCCGGCCCTCGGCGCAGAGGGCGTCGAGGCTGTCGGACCGGGTGCGCGGCGGGGGCGGGCTGTAGCTCGCGTTGGCGAGCGCCCTTCGCTGCAGGTCGAGCCCGGTGAAGTCCGCCTTGGCGAGGTGGCCGAGGATCGGGATGCGTAAGGCGAGCCCATGCACGATGGCGTCGTCGATCTCGCGCGGGGTGGCGTAGCCCGCGTCGAGGAGGTGGTGCACCTCCGCCGTGATCGCCGACTGGATGCGGTTGGCGACGTAGCCCGGCACGAAGCGCTTCAGCACGATCGGCACCTGGCCCAAGCCCACGACGAGGTCGCGGATGCCCGCCACCACCTCCGGCAGCGTCTCGGGGCCGGGCACCACGTCGACGAGGTCGACGATGTAGGGGGGCGTGTACCAGTGCGCGACGACGGCGCGCGGCTGGCGCATCGCCGGGATCAGCGGGAAGACGTCGAGGTAGCTGGTGTTGCTGGCGATCACCGCATCGTCGGCGCAGAGCCGGTCGAGCTCGGAGAACAGCCCGCGCTTCGCCTCCGGGTCCTCGGTGATCGCCTCGATGACGAGGCTCGCCCCGTCGACGGCGCTTGCGAGGTCCTGCGAGAGGCGAACGGCGGCGGCGAGGCGGTCGGCGCTCCACCCGTCCGGCGCGGCTCCGGCCCCCTGCAGGGTCGCGAGCGCGGAGGCCATCAGGCCGGGCACGGCGTCGAGGGTCTCAAGGCGGCTGTCGACGAGGCGGACGGCATGGCCGCCGAGGGCAAGGACCAGGGCGATGCCGTGGCCCATCAGCCCGGCCCCGACGACGGCGATCTCGGCCATGATGTCCTCCTCCGGTCAGACGGTGGCGATCGGCGTCGCCGGCGAGCCGACGGCGCCGGGAAGCCGCAGGGGCGGCGCGGTGAGCAGGAAGCGATGGCGTCCGTTCGCGCGCAGCCAGTCCGCCAGCGGCGTCAGGTGCCAGAGCTCGCCCAGCGGCAGCCCGAGCTTGAACAGGCAGTGCTCGTGCAGCGGCAGGATCGCGCAGCAGGCCCCGCCCGGACGCGCGGGATAGGCCTCGACCGCGTAGTTGTCGGCGATCAGCGCGGACAGGCCGCTGTCGGTGATCCAGTCGAGCAGCCGCCGATCGCGCCCGTCGAGGACGGCGCAGATGCGGTGGACCGCATCCCGGTCCGGCTCGCCGGCCCAGGCAAGGAGCCGGTCGGCGAAGCCGGTATGCAGGCAGACCATGTCGCCGGGCTCGACCGCGACCGCGTCGGCTTCCAGGATGTGCATCAGGCCGTCGTAGCCGACGAGCGCGCGGGCGTCGCCGCAATGCGCCCGCAGGTCGATCATCACGCCGCGACCCTGCATGCCGTGCTCGGCCAGGCGCTCGATGCCGAGGCGGTGCGCCCGCGACGGAGCCTCGACCTCGGCGGCCTCGCTCGGACCCGTCACGTCGAGACCGCCGCGGAAGCCGTTGTAGTAGAAAGGTTTTGGCGTTCCGTCCCCGTCGGCGTCGAATAGGCCGCCGACATGGGCGAGGCTGTCCCACTGCGTCGAGTATTGCAAGTAGAGCATCACCCGGTCGTCGCAGATCACGTCGGTGGCGCCGTCCACCTCCTCGCAGACCCGGAAGTTCGTCACCGGCCGGCCGTTGGTCCGCACCGTCGGGCTGAGGCGCGGCGGGTGACGGCGCTGGTTCAGGACGTTTCCGCCGGGCAGGTCGAGGGGCAGGCTGAGGCAGAAGGTACGCCCCTCGCGGACCTCGGCGACGCCCTGGAGCACCTTGGCCGCATCGAGCCCGTTGACGCGGCCGAGCTGGTCGTCGGGGCCGTAATCGCCCCAGGTCGAGCCCTCGGGCCGGCGGCGCCAGCGCGGCGCGGTCATCGGCGCGTCCTGCCGGAATCGGTCCTGCCCGCGCAGATCCGTGGCGCGGCGGGTGCCGGAGCCGGGCGCATGCGTCCATCCCTGAAGCCGGATCCTTGACGGATCCCGTTGCCGGCATCGTCCGTCCGGCCATACCGGTCTGTCAACGACCCGGTCGCGGTCGGAGCGACGAAGCCGGGCGGAATTGTCAGGGCGCGCGGGCGCCCGCATACCCGGCCTTCGAAACGGGCGAGGGTCGGAGCAGCCGATGCGCGAGCAGGATACGATCTTCGGGGCCGACATCCCCTTCGCGCGGCTCTGCGGCGTCGAGGCCCTCGGCTATGCCGACGGGCGAACCCGGCTGCGGCTGCGCCTGCGCGACGACCACGGCAACAACCTCGGCATCGCCCATGGCGGCGTGATCTGCACGCTCCTCGACATCGCCATGGGCACCGCGGCGCGGCTCTCGGCGGGGCGTCCGGTGCTCACCCTTGACATGCAGACCCGCTTCCTCGCCCCCGGTCGCGGCGTGCTGCTGGCCGAAGGCTTCGTGGTGCGCGGTGGGCGCTCGGTGCTGTTTTGCGAGGCGGAAATCCGCGGGGAGGGCGGCAACCTGGTCGCCACCGCGAGCGGCCTGTTCGAGCCCGCCGGCCGGGACGGGCAACCCCCCGGAAGCCGGGTGAACGCCTGAGGTGACGACACCGAACCAACCTGGTTTCCCGGAATGGGGCGACCCGGGTAACGAAAAAGGGCGGACACCGCTGCCGGTGCCCGCCCATGAACCGTCGCTGAAGGTGCAGCCCCGAGGGACTGCGGTCGATTTCAGAGACCGCTGAACTTGTAGTTGAAGCCAGCGCGAACGACGTTGCCCTCGGTGGTGAAGCGCGAGACGTACGCACCGGTACCGACGCCGGGGACCGCGCTGACGACGACGTTGCGGCTGCCCAGGTCGTAGTGGAGGTACTCGACCTTCACGGTGACCGCCTCGTACTTCAGGCCGAGGTACTTGCCGAAGGCGAAGGTGTTGAGAAAGCTGTCGGTGGGCACTGCGAATTCGATGCCGCCGCCGTAGGCATAGCCGGTCTCGAAGTCGTCGTAGCGGCCGGCGAACTGCAGGGCGTTGCCGGGCGTGAAGAAGCGGGCGTCGTAGAACACGTTGCCGTAGGCGAGACCGCCCATGCCGTACACCAGCACCCGATCGAAGCCGTAGCCGACGCGGCCGGTGAGGGTACCGAGCCAGTCGAGGCTCTGACGGTAGGCGGCCGGGTTGCCCACGACGCCGCCGGCGAGCGGAGCGCCGATCACGAAGCGGTTCTTGGTGAGGTCGGTCCAGTCGATGCTGTTGGCGACGCCGATGACGAAGCCCGAGCCCGGCGTGAACTGGTAGTTGTATCCGAAGGTGCCGCCGAGCTTGCCCACCGCATCCTGCTCGGTGGTGACGGTCGAGAGGCGGCGGCCGGCCGCGACGTTGCCGACGGTGACCGGAGTGGTGCCGTTGGTGATGATCCGCTGGCGGTCGGTGAAGGCGTAGGACGACTCGAGGCCGGCGTAGAAGCCGGTCCAGGTGAAGACCGGGATCGGAGTGAAGACCGGCGGGGGGGCGCGGCGCGGCAGGTCGGCGGCGGAGGCGACGGCGGTCATGCCGGCCAGCACGGTGGATGCGAGGAGAAGCTTCTTCGTCATGATGAGGGTTACCTGAAGACTGTCCCGGATGGCTCTGGCGCCAATTAAGCGTAAGCATGCCCCAGGCACTATGCCCGCCGTGCCACAGTGCAGCCCAAATGCAGCGCCGCCGCCGCACGCGGCCTCGGACAGCCGAATCAGGCAACGGGGCCCCCAGCCGAAGTCCCGGGCGAGACCCGGCCCTTGATCAAAGGACGGCGAGCCTCTAATCGGACCGCGCCTTTCGCCGGGCCTCCCAGCGAGCCGGGCGATAGAGAGATCGGGTGCGCCCGTGCGCGGGCCCTGCCGCAGGAACGGGAACCATGGCCAAAGAGAAGTTTGCCCGCACGAAGCCGCACTGCAACATCGGCACGATCGGTCACGTCGACCACGGCAAGACGTCGCTGACGGCGGCGATCACGAAGGTCCTGGCGGAGTCCGGCGGGGCGACGTTCACGGCCTACGACCAGATCGACAAGGCACCCGAGGAGAAGG
>NZ_VRUT01000129.1:0-13769 GCF_008039465.1 Methylobacterium sp. WL120
TCACCTCGGGCGGCCAGTGGCGGGCATCCGCGTGCAGGCCGGCCGGCCCGAGGCGCGTCGCGCCGCGGCTGTCGAGCGAGAGCACGGCACGGTCCCCGAGGCGTACGACGAGGCCCTCGTCGGCCTGGCTCTCGCTGCCGACCACCGGGCGGCCGAGCCCGGCCGCGAGGAAGGCCTCGACCGTCGCCGCCTCGGCGAAGCCCGCGTCGACCCAGAGGCCGACGCCGGGGCAGGCCCGGGCGATCGCCTCCAGCGCCCGCAGGTCGGGCGGCGCGCCGTCCATGATCGCGTCGAGGTCGGCGACGTAGAGGGTCGGCCCGGAGACCGCGTCGAGGAGGCCGCGGGCGACGTCGGCCGGCGCCGAGCCCTTTGCCAAGGGCGTCTCGATCGGGGCATAGCTGTGCCGTTCGCCGGCGCGCGCCCGCACCACCTGTCCGTGGCGCAGGTCGATCACCGGAATCACCGCGAACGAAGCCCGCGCGGTTTCGTCGCCCATCAATGAGATCGCCATTGGCCGCCGCGCTCCCCCACCCCGCCAGGACGATCGGATGGGATCTCGGTGGGGTGCACGTCAAGGCGGCGCTGGTCGAGGGCGGCGTCGTCCGCGCGGTGGTGCAGGCGCCGTGCCCGCTCTGGCGCGGGCTGCCGGCCCTCGACGACACCTTCGCCGGGTTGCCCGATTGGGCGCGGGGGGAGGCGGCGCACGCCGTCACGATGACCGGCGAGCTCACCGACTGCTTCGCCGACCGCACGGACGGCGTCGCGCAGCTCGCGGGCTGGGCGGCCGGGCACCTGTCCGGCGCGGTCGCGATCTATGCCGGGCGCGCGGGCTTCGTCGCAGCCGCCGAAGCGGAGGCCAACGCCGCCGCGATCGCCTCGGCGAACTGGCACGCCACCGCGGCCCTGCTCGGGCGGCACGTGCCGGACGCGCTGCTCGTCGACGTCGGCTCGACCACCTCGGACCTGATCCCGATCGTCGGGGGCCGCGCCGCCGCCGCCGGCTACGGCGACGCCGAGCGGCTGGAGACGGGCGAGCTCGTCTACACCGGCGTCGTGCGCACGCCCCTGCTGGCGCTCGCCGACCACGCTCCGTTCCAGGGCCGCCGCACCCGCCTGATGGCCGAGACCTTTTCGCACGCGGCGGATGTCTACCGCATCACCGGGGACCTGCCCGAGGGGGCCGACCAGCAGGCGAGCGGCGACGGCAAGGGCAAGTCGGTGACCGAGAGCGAGACGCGGCTCGCGCGGATGATCGGCCGCGACCGCGGGGAGGGGACGGACGAGGCCTGGCGGGCGCTCGCCCGCCACTTCGCCGAGGCGCAGCTGCGCCTGCTCCACGATGCCGCCGCCGGCCTGCTCTCGCGCCCCGACATGCCGGCCGCCGCGCCACTGATCGCCTGCGGCGCGGGCGCGTTCCTGGTCGAAGCCCTGGCCCAGCGGCTCGGCCGCCGCTGCCTCGCCTTCACCGCGGTGCTGGCGGAGCGGATCGCCGGCCGCCCCGACTGGGCCTCCACCTGCGGCCCGGCGCTTGCCGTGGCGCTGCTCTCCGCCGAACCCGCCCCCACGAAGGAAGCTCGATGACCGCCCTGAAGATCCTCGCCCGCGTCCTGACCGCCCGGGTCGGCCCGCATATCGAGCTGGCGCTGGCCACCGAGGACGGCGAGACCGTCAAGGTGCTGGCGACCCCCGACCAGATCGACCGGCTGATCGACGAGCTGGAGGACATGCTGCACGCGCCGGAAGCCCCGGACGACGGCGAGCCGCCCGAGGCGGCTTGATCGCCTCGCAGGGAGGGCGCGTGACGTCCGAACCGCACGCACCGGTCCCTAGAGCATTTTCAAGCGAGGTGGATGCCGGCTCGCGTGAAGAAAATGCGACCCCACAACAAGTTAGAGCATTTTCCGTGATCCAGAGATCACGGAAAATGCTCTAACGCAAAAAGTCCCCGAACGCCCGCGGGCTGTCGTCGGTCTTGATCTCGCGGGTCACCGTCAGCGTCTCGGCGTCGATCACCGAGAGCGTGTTCGAGCCCCAGTTGGCGACGATGACCGAGCGGCCGTCGGCGGTGGTCGCGATGCCCTCGGGGTGGTCGCCGACCTCGATCCGCGTCACGGGGGCGAGCGTGCCTCGGTCGAACACCGTGACGGTGCCGGAATACTGGTCGGTGACGAAGCCGCGCTTGTCCGTCAGGGCGATCACGTAGGGGCGCTGGCCGGTCTTCACCCGGCCGACCTCGCGCGCCGCGGAAAGGTCGATCACCGACACGTCGTCGCCGGTGACGTTGGCGGTGTAGGCGCGCTTGGCGTCGGCATCGATCGTGAGGCCGAACGGATGGTGGCCGACGGCGATCGTCGCGGTCGCGCGGCGGGTCGCGAGGTCGACCACCGAGACCGTGTCCGCCTCGCGGTTGGCGACCAGCAGCGTCGCGCCGTCCGGCGTCACCGCCAGCCCGGAGGGCGAGGCGCCGACCGCGATCTCGCCGTCGAGCTTCAGACCCGCCTCGCCCGGCACCAGCACGAACACCCGCTTGGCGTACCAGTCGGCGACGTAGACGGCGCCGCCCTTCGGGTTCGCCGCGATGCCGAGGGGACCGCCCGGCAGGGTCAGCACCTGCACGACCTTGCGCGTGGGAAGGTCGATGACGGCGATGCCCGGCGCGTCCGGGCAGGTCACGTAGGCCTGGGTGCGGTCGGGCGAGAAGGCGATGCCGGCGGGCGAGCCGGCGACCGGGATGCGCTGCAGGATCGTGCCGGCCGCGAGGTCGATCACGTCGACGGCGTTGTCGCCCTGCACGGTGACGACCGCCTCGGCGGCGCGCGCGGCGAACGGGGCGAGCCAGAGGGCCAAGGCCAGCGCGAGGACCGAGGCGAGCGAGAGGCCGGCACCCGGCCGGCCTCCGCGTCGCGTCGTCGTGAAACGGCTCAAGAGCCCTTCTCGACCTGCGCCTTCAGGGCGTCGAGGCCGGTGCGGTAGAGGCCGCGCACGGCCTTCTGGGAGGCCTCGTCGCTCAGCTCGGGCGGCGGGTCGTTGTTCATGTAGCCGCGGTAGAACGCGCCGTCCCACGACACCTTCGACTTGCCGTCGCCGTCGGCCTCGACCTTGAGCGTGGAGGAGTAGTCGTTGACCGGGAGGGTCTTCACGTCGACCTTGGTGATCCGGTACGAGTAGCTCATCTTCTCGGCGGAATACTTGTACAGGCTCTCCTCGACGGTGGCGCCGCCCTTGAGCGTCAGCACGCGGGTGGCCTTGTCGGGGGTGTTGCCCTCCTTGCCCTCGGTCTTCTCGACCAGGGGCAGCCAGCTCATGTCCTGGAAGTTGCCGATCACCTTCCAGACCTTGTCCGGGCTGGCGTTGATCTCGACCGTCTCCTCGACCTTCTTGCGGGTCGGGCCGTGGGCCTGGGCCGTGGTCGCCGCCAGCGCGGCGATCACCACGGCGCTCGTGAGGGCCAGTCTTCTCATCAGCATGTCACTCCTGAGGCTTCGCCGTCTCGTGCGGCGTCGGTGTCGGCGAGGATGCGGTCTTCCGTCCCGAGGTGGGCGGCGACCTTGTCCTCGATCCAGTCCCAGGCCTCCCGCTCGCGCGGGCCGGCCGTCTTGGATATCGCGATGGCGAGATAGCGCATCTCGGCCATGACCTTGTCGGGCGCCAGCATGTGGAGCCGCGTCGAGAGGATCGCCGCCTCCAGCACGGCGGCCTGCGCCCGGTTGTAGCCTATGAACGGGGCGTGGGCCGCCGCGTGGACCAGGCGTCCGCGGTAGCGCGGCCGGGTCGCGTCGGCCTCGACCGACGTCACCGCGAACTCGGCGTGGCCGAAGCTGTCGGCGAGGCGCCGTCCGCGGATCCTGTCGCACGCGACCGTCGGCCACTCGCGGCGGCCGGTGACGGCGCCCGCGATCACCCGCACGTCGCGCGGGCTCGACGCACAGAAGTACGGGTCGGCGTCGAGGTTGAGGATCGTCGGCGAGGGCCGGAACGGCGCCAGCACATAGTCGTCGCCCTCCGCGATCAGGCCGAAGGGCACGAGGTGCAGGGCGCCTTCGGGAGAGAGCGTGGTGACGATCGTCTCGAGGATCAGCGGCACCGGCTCAGGCCTCCCCGGCCGGCACGAGCTTGCCGCAGACGAGTTTTTGCGCGGGCGCCTCGGGCGTCGCCGACACCGACGCCTCGGCCGCGGCCTCCTCCGGCGCGATGGTGCGGGGCGCCGAGGCGCCGGCCTCGACCGGAACCTGCGCGTCGCGGGCGCCCGGCAGGGCGTCCGGCCCGGAATGCTTGGTGTGGCCGGCCTTCTTGAAGGCGGTGGTGTCCTCGACATCGGCGTCGGCGGCGCAGGCCCAGTCCAGCGGCTCGTCTTGCACGTAGCGCTTGCCGAGGCGCCACGCGGTCTCGGCCTTGGTCAGCTCGCCGCCGAGGTAGAACGCGTGGGCGCCGTCGCTGGCGACGTCGAGATCGGTGAAGAAGGCCATCGCGTCAGTGCCGACCTTGTGGACGTCGCGGTTGTAGACGTGGATCCCGTCCTCGGCGACCGCGATCCGGTAGTTCGGGTCGCGGACCTGGGCCGCCAGCGCCGCGATCTCGTCGGGCGTTTGCACGAAGGGACGCTTGTCGTGAAGTGCCAGAAGTGCCCGGCCGTAGCCCTTCGGCAGCGCCGCGTCGGCCTTGGCCGCGTACATCACCCGCCTCGCGGCATCGTGTTCCTCCACCGTGCGGCGGGTGTGGTTGGAGACCTGCACGATCAGGACGTTGCCGACCGACAGCTCCGAGCACATCCCGACCAGCAGCGCGGTGATCCCGAGGCTGTCGGCCTCGGTGAGTTCGGTGAGGTTGCCGGTTCCCATCATCATCGCGATGTCGGGCCAGCGGGCGCGGGTGGCGCGGTAGCGCTCGATCGAGTCGACGAAGCCGAAATGGATCGGCTCCAGGATCGGGTCGGCGATGAACGGGCGCCCCGCCGCCACCATCCGCGCGATGGCGCGGTCGAGGGAGGGCAGGTCGTCGGGCCGCGTCGGCACGAGGATCGGCACCGCGTCGGTCTCGAAGGCGAGGTCGAGGGTCTCCTCGTTGAGGCTCAGCAGGAAGTCGGCCCCGGCGGCCGCCCCCCGGCGCAGCTCGTCGATCGAGAAGGAGTCGACGCTGACCTTCAGCCCCTGCGCCTTCAACCCGCGCACGCACGCCTCGAGATGCGGGAAGTCGGTGTCCGGCAGGCCGCCGAGGTCGATCACGTCGGCGCCCCGGCGCGCCAGATCGAGTCCCTTGGCCACCACCTGGTCCGCGTTCATCTTCGAGGCGTCGACGATTTCGGAGAAGATGCGCAGGTCGTGGCGCGAGAGGTCGACCTTGCGGCCGGCCAAGCCCAGATGGGCCGGCAGGTCGACGATCTCGTCGGGGCCGCGCTCCACCGGCAGGCCGAAATGGGCGGCCAGCGCCTCAGGGTTCGCCCGGCAGCGCCCCGGCAGGACGATGCGGGTGGCGCCGTCGGGCAGGGTGACGCGGCGCTTGATGATCTCCTCGGTCATCAGCGCGGCGACCTTCACCCCGGAATCGGCGATGCTCCAGGCGAAGCGCTCGGGGGGCAGGGCGCTCGCGACCTTCTCCAGCCGGGCGCGCGCGAGCTTGCCGGTGACGAAGACGAGGTGCTCGGGCGCGCCGCTCATGCGGCGGCCCGGAGGTGGACGGCGCGCTCGCCGGCGGGCCCCAGGATCGCGACCGCGCCACCGTAACGGGCCGCGAAGGCCGGGAACGCGGCGTCGACCAGGCCGATCCGCGCGAGCGCCCGCGCGTCGGCACCCGCCGGCGCGTCGGCGGACTTCACCAGGATGCAGCGGGCGGCGCCGAGCTGCGTCGCCGCCCAGAGCGCGAGGCTGTCCGAGGTGACGTCCCAGGTCTCGGCGATGTCGGGGTGGCCGGCGCGCAGGGCTGCGGGGTCCCAGATGTGGGATCGAAGCGAGCCGGCGCCCTCGCGCGTCACCGTCCGAATGGACGGTTTCACGCCTGTCGCAGCGGTTTCGGATCGAAGCGCGGGTCCCCTCTCCCCATGGGAGAGGGGGCCGCGAGGCTCCACCCGCGTGTCTTCGGTGGCCCCGCCGGGCTCTTGAAGGCGCTGGTCCTCGAAGGCGAGGGCGATGACGGGAAGGCGCGGCTCAATCGCGTGAAGATAGTCCGCCATGCGGCTCATCGCGTCGAGCGCACGGCGATGCGCCTCGGCGTCGTCGAAGCCGTCGCGCCGCTGCGCCGCGCGGACCGCGTCGGCGTGTTCGCCGCCGCCCGGGACGACGAGGCAGGGGCCGAAGGCGCCCTCCGCCAGCGCGACGAGCAGCGCCCGCAGGCGTGCCGGGTCGGCTGAGAGGCTGCCCCCGACCTTGACGACGGTGCGCACGCTCACGCCGCGTCTCGCGCGGCCGGCCGGCGAAGCGCCCGCACGGCTTGCGACAGCCGCTGGGCGTCGAGGCCGTTGCGGCGGTCGCCGTCGCGGCAGAGGCCGCCGCGGAACCCGAGATAGTCCGGCCGGTGGGCGGCGAGGCCGGGGATGTCGCCGACGCGCAGCGACCCGGCGAGCCCCGACACCAGCCCCGCGATGCGGGCCGCGGCGACGAAGGCGGCGAGGCGCTCGCTGTCAATGAGGTCGGGCAGCCGGCGCCCGTCCTTGACCGCCGTGTCGATCATCGCGCCGATGAAGCCCGCCGCCGCGAGGCGCGGCGCGCAGTCCGGCTCGGGATCGTCCTCGGCGAACAGCACGGCGACGAGGCGGCCGGGCGCGGCGGCGCCGGCCGCGTGCAGGGCGGACACGTCGGCGAGCCAGTCGGGGCGAACCGCGACCTTGACCCAGGCGACGCCCGTCTCCGCCATGGCGCGGATCGCGGCCTGCCGCTCCGCCGGGGCCGGCTCCCCGGCCACCGCGCTCGTGGCCGCGCGGCCGGCGGTGTGCGCGACGACGGCGCGGACGATCTCCGCGGGCAGGGCGCCGAGCGCCCCGTTCTCCGGGTCCTTGGCGTCGATCAGGTCGGCGCCGGCACGGATCGCGACCTCGGCCTCGGCGGCGTCGCGGACGCTGACAAGGAGGCGGGGCAGGGGATGGGTCGAGACGGAAATGGCGGACTCGGACACGGGCGACCTGAACGGGAACGGCTCGGAGGCGGCGCGGACGCCGGACGACATCACGATTTGCCGGGCAGGGGCTCGGCGATAAGGCGGTTCTTGACGATCCAGCGCATGGCATGCGTCCAGGTGTCGTCGGTGTCGGCCCGGATCACCACCTGCCCGCCGCGCACCACCTTGCCTGTGGCGGCGTCGGCGATCGCGACGTTGAGGTTGAAGATCTGGCCCGATCCCTTCTCCACATAACCGGTCACGGCGAGATCCGCACCCAGGGCCTTGGCGATCGGGGCGGCGCAGCCGTCGCACTTGTGGAGCGGCCCCTGCTTGTTCACCTCGGCCGCCTGCGGCGCGGTGTCGACGGGCTCCAGGCCGCCCTTGTCCTTGAGCGCGCTGCGCAGCTCCTCGGTGACGAGGGCGAGCTTGCGCACCTCGTCCGGCCGGGCCTTGCGCCCGCCGACGACGCCCGGATCGAACAGCTCGACGGGGAAGATCGCCGCCTTCATCGGGTCGGCCGCCGCCGCGCCCGGATGGCAGGCGGCGGCGAGCGCGAGGGGCACCGCCGCGCGAAGCATCATACCGCGAACGATTTTGCCGCGTGGGATCATGACGGAACTCCGGTCGGAGGCATCGGGGACGACCGCAACGCCGGCCGCTTCCCGGCATAAGGTCGCGCGGCGGGTTGTTTTTGCAATGATCGGTGCGCGCTGAACGTTTGGACCGACATGCGCTTAGCGTTTGAGTCCGCCCCCGGAATGCTGTTACGGCTCGCCCCCATGCTCGCCATCCTGCACGATCCTGCACCTTCCCTCGGCGCCGCGATGCTCGTCGCCCTCGGTCTCGCCGGCCCGGCGATGGCGCAGGAACCCGCCGCCGCCCCGGCCGCGCCCGCGGAGGCGGCCGCCACCCATGTCGGCCTGATCTACCGGCCGCAGCCCGCGCCGTCCTCCTACGATGCCGAGGCCGCCCCCGAGGACGAGGGGCTGGCCGGCGCGAAGATGGCGATTGCCGACAACAACACCACCGGCCGCTTCACCAAGCAGAGCTACGCGCTGGACGAGATCGCGCTCACCGAGGGCGGTCCCTCCGCGGTCGACGCGGCCAAGGCGCTGCTCGGCAAGGGTATCCGCTTCCTCGTCCTGGCGCTGCCGGCCGACGAGGTGCTCGCCGTCTCGGAGGCGGCCAAGGCCGACGGCAAGGGAGCTGTCGTCCTGAACGCCGCGGCGCCCGACGACCGCCTGCGCGGCGCCGACTGCCGCAGGAACGTGTTCCACATCGCCCCGAGCCGGGCGATGCAGACCGATGCGCTGGCGCAGTACCTCACCGTCATGCGCTGGCGGAAGGTGTTCCTGATCGTCGGCCCGACCGACGCGGACAAGCTCTACGCCGACGCGATGCGCAACTCGGCGAGGAAGTTCGCCCTCAAGGTCACGGCGGAGAAGCCCTGGACCTTCGGGCCGCTGGCCAAGGCGCGGGGCGACACGCCGACCCGCGCCGAGGCGATGGTCTTCACCCGCGGGCTCGACTACGACATGGCGATCGTGGCCGACGAGGAGGCGGACTGGGGCGACTACGTCCCCTATCGCACCGTCGACCCGCGGCCCGTCGGCGGCACGCAGGGGCTTATCGCCACCACCTGGTCGCCGGTGCTGGAGACCTGGGGCGCCGCCCAGGCGCAAAACCGCTTCCGCCGCCTGTCGGGCCGGCTGATGCGGCCGCTGGACTACCAGGTCTGGGCCGCGGTCCGCGTCGTCGGCGACGCCGGGACGGCCAAGAAGAGCGCCGACCCGTCGGTGCTCGCCGCCTCCCTCGTCGACCCGGCCTTCGGCCTGCCCGCCTACAAGGGCGTGTCGCTCAGCTTCCGCCCCTGGGACCACCAGCTGCGCCAGCCGCTGATCGTGGTGCAGCCCAAGGCGCTGGTCTCGGTGGCGCCCGAGCAGGGCTTCCTGCACCAGCGCACGCCGCTCGACACCCTCGGGACCGACCTGCCCGAGACGACCTGCAAGTTCCCGTGACCACGCAAGTTCCCGTGACCGCGCTTGAGGGCAGGGGGAACGCGCCGTTCCGCCGCCCTCGCCACGCGGGCGAAACGCACTACACTGTCGGGCAATAGGGTTTCGGCGCCGTCAGAGCGCCAAGCCTGCGAGACACGAGGGGGAGGATCGCGAATGGACCGCTGCGTGAAAGCAGGGTTGGGGCTCGCCGCGCTCGGCGCGATGCTTCTGGGCTCGGCGCCGGCCGAGGCCTACACGGTCTACGTCTCCAACGAGAAGGGCAACTCGGTCAGCGTGATCGACACCGCGACGATGGCGGTGACCGGGACCTGGAAGGTCGGGCGCCGCCCGCGCGGCATCACCGTCAGCCGGGACGGCAAGGAGGTCTTCGTCTGCGCCAGCGACGACGACCGCATCGACGTGCTCGACGCCGCCACCGGCAAGGTGGTGCGCTCGCTCCGTTCCGGCCCCGACCCCGAGCAGTTCATCCTCGATCGCAGCGGCAACCCGCTCTACGTCGCCAACGAGGACGACAGCCAGGTCACGATCATCGACATCGAGAAGAACAAGGTGCTGGCCGAGATCCCCGTCGGCGTCGAGCCGGAGGGGATGGGCCTGTCGCCGGACGGAAAGGTGCTGGTCAACACCTCCGAGACCACCAACATGGCCCACTTCATCGACACCAAGACCTTCCAGGTGATCGACAACGTGCTCGTCGACGCGCGCCCGCGCTTCGCCGAGTTCACCGCCGACGGCAAGTTCCTCTGGGTCTCGGCCGAGGTCGGCGGCACCGTGAGCGTGATCGACGTGGCCGCGCGCCGCGTGGTGAAGAAGATCACCTTCAAGATCCCGAGCGTGAACGACGAGGCGATCCAGCCGGTGGGCATCCGCATCACCAAGGACGGGACCAAGGCCTTCGTCGCGCTCGGGCCGGCCAACCGCGTCGCGGTGATCGATGCCAAGACCTACGACGTGCAGAAGTACCTGCCGGTCGGCCAGCGCGTCTGGCAGCTCGCCTTCACCCCGGACCAGGCGATGCTGTTCTCCACCAACGGGACCTCCAACGACGTCTCGGTGATCGACGTGGCGGCGGAGAAGGTGGTGAAGAGCATCCCGGTCGGCCTGCTGCCCTGGGGCGTGGCGATCTCGCCGAACTGACCTTTTTCGCACGCAGGATTGCCGTCGACGGCAGCGCGGGGGGAACCGGATGACACGACGACTTCGACGGGCGGTTTCGGGATCGGCGATTTTGGGGCTGGCCGCGATCCTCGCGGCCGGTCCGGCGCTCGCGCTCGACCTCACCAAGAAGCGCGAGAACCTGCCCGACCTCGTCCTCGGCAACGACGAGGGCAACGACTTCGTCGTCGAGAACAAGGACATCGAGCTCGAATCCGGCAAGGCCTACCGGCTGCGGATCGTCGCCAAGGGCCACCAGGAATACAAGTTCTACGCGACCGAGTTCTTCCGCTACATCTGGTGGAACCAGATCGTGATCGAGCACAAGGAGATCCACGGCGGCGGCCCGCCGGACCACTTCGAGTTCGACGACCCGGGCGAGATCGCGATCGAGTTCGTGGCGATCAAGCCGGGCAAGTACACCTGGGAAGCCCGCGGCCTCGAAGCGAAGGGCGTGGCCGGCACGATCACCGTGAAATGACACACCGTGACATGATGCGCGCGCTTGTCCTCGCCGGCCTCCTCCTGACCAGCCCCGCCCTCGCCGACGACAAGGCCGCCTGCGCCGACGGCATCGCCCTGATCAAGGACGCGCTGGCCAAGGGCCCGCCCGAGGCGGCGCTGCCGAAGCTGCGCAAGGCCCTGCGCGTGGCCGAGCGCGAGCAGGGGGAGGGCGAGTTCGACGAGTGCCTCGACGCCGTCGGCGACGCCAAGCGGACGCTCGCGCGATGAGCGCGGGCGCAGTGGGCGCGGGCGCCACAGGCGAGGTTCCGGCGCTCGAGGTGGCCTCCGTCAGCCACAGCTTCGGCGCGCGCCGGGCGCTGTCGGACGTGTCGATCACCGTGGAGCGCGGGCGCTTCATGGCGCTGCTCGGGCCGAACGGCGCCGGCAAGACCACGTTGTTCTCGCTGATCACCCGGCTCTACAACAACCGCGACGGCCGGGTCGCGATCTTCGGCCACGCCCTCGACCGCGAGCCGTCGCGGGCGCTCGCCCGCCTCGGCGTGGTGTTCCAGGCGCGGACCTTGGACACCGACCTCACCGTCGAGCAGAACCTGCTCTATCACGCGGCCCTGCACGGCATCCCGCGCAAGGCCGCCAAGGCCCGGATCGCGGGGCTGCTCGACCGGGTCGGGCTGACGGACCGGCGCGCCGACAAGGTGCGCACGCTGTCGGGCGGGCAATCGCGCCGCATCGAGATCGCGCGCTCCCTCGTCCACCATCCGAGCCTGCTCCTGCTCGACGAGCCCACCGTCGGCCTCGACCTCGAATCGCGCGCCGACATCGTCGCGATCGTCCGCGCCCTCGTGCGCGAGGAAGGGCTCTCGGTGCTGTGGGCGACCCACATCTTCGAGGAGATCGCGCCCGAGGACGACGCCGTGGTGCTGCACAAGGGCCGCATCGTCGCGCGGGGAAAGGCCGGCACCATCGGCCGGGCCGACGAATCCCTCGAGGAGGCGTTCCGCCGGCTCGTGTCCGAGCCGGCCAAGCCGGCCAGGGAGGCCGCATGAGCACGCCAGTCGGCACGTCTGCGACGATCGCCTCTCCCACGAGCCCGGTCGCGCCGCGAGAGACCGCCCATCTCGGGCGGCTCGACGCGGTCGGCTACCTGATCTGCCTCGGCGGCATCGTCCGGCGCGAGCTGCTGCGCTTCTTCAACCAGAAGGAGCGGTTCTTCTCGGCGCTGGTGCGGCCGCTGGTCTGGCTGTTCATCTTCGCGGCGGGCTTCCGCAACACGCTCGGCGTCTCGATCGAGCCGCCCTACCAGACTTACGTCCTCTACGAGGTCTACGTGGTGCCGGGGCTGGCGGTGATGATCCAGCTGTTCAACGGCATGCAATCCTCGCTCTCGATGGTCTACGACCGCGAGGTCGGCTCGATGAAGGTGCTGCTCACGAGCCCGTATCCGCGCTGGCTGCTGCTCCTCGCCAAGCTGATCGCCGGCGTCACCGTCTCGGTGGTGCAGGCCTACGCCTTCCTGGCCATCGCCTGGTTCTGGGACCTCGACATCCCGGCGGTCGGCTACCTCGCGGCGCTGCCGGCCTTCATCGCCGCCGGGCTGATGCTCGGGTCGATTGGCCTGCTGCTGTCGTCGATGGTCAAGCAGCTCGAGAACTTCGCCAGCGTGATGAACTTCGTGATCTTCCCGATGTTCTTCGCCTCCTCGGCGCTCTACCCGCTGTGGCGCATCCGCGAATCCTCGGAGACCCTGTACTGGATCTGCGAGTGCAACCCCTTCACCCACGCCGTCCAGCTCGTGCGCTTCGCCCTCTACGGGCAGTTCGAGCCGGTCTCCTGCGCGGTCGTGCTCGGCGTGACCTTCGCCTTCTTCACCCTCGCCGTCGTCGCCTACGATCCCGGCCGCGGCATCATGGCCCGGCGTGGCGGCCCGGCCGGAGACCCGTCATGATCGTTTTTCGCATCCTCCCTGCGGCGGTTGTCGCCCTCGCCTGCCTCGCCGGCCCCGTGCTGGCCCAACCCAAGACCGATCCCGACTGGCCCTGCGTCCAGCGCAAGGTCGCGACGCTGAGCCCCGGCCAGTTCTGGACCGGGCCGGACATCGCCGGAGCCGGCGCCTGGGGCGACGACGACGACGCGGCGGTGCTGGCCCAGAAGCTCGCCTCCCGCCGCACCGAGCTCAACGAGGTCGACCCGCTGCTCGACGCCTACGTCGCCAAGGTGCCGGCGGCCGACAAGGCCAAGGGCCTCGCCCACGTCTACGCCGGGGTGTTCGAGGTGGTGAACGGCGAGCGCGACAAGGTGATGGGCGGTATCGCGCGCTACGCGCAGGGGCAGCGCCGCATGGCCGAGCGCATCCGCGACGAGGCCGACACCATCAGCCAGACCAAGGACGGCCCGAGCGCGGCCGACGCCCGCGAGGTCTCGAAGGAGCAATCCGAGATCGAGACCAAGTTCGCCTGGGACCGGCGGATCTTCCAGGAGCGCAGCCAGTCGCTGACCTACGTCTGCGAGGTGCCGCAGCTCCTCGAGCAGCGACTCGGCGAGATCGCCAAGAAGATCCAGGCCCGGCTTTGAAGCCAGAGCCGGCGACCCGGAACCGGGTTGCCGATTCCTCCCGGGCAGCATTGCCGAAAACTCCCTAAGTCTTTGATGAGACATAGAAAATCTGTTGCACGCGAACCACGGGTCGTCCGTTTCGGCGTGTAACGGCGCCGTGAGCGGCGATTTCCGCCGGATCACGGTCGTCCCGCGATTGTCCGATCCCGACGCGCCTTGCATGAGTGCAGCTCAAGCAGTGCAAGGCGAGCAGTGCTGGGTAAGCCCGCCGCAGAGGGGGCGCGCCGCTCGTCGGTTCGGGGTTGGGGAATGACAATGCGGGCGCTTCGTGGAAGCCTGATCGCCTCGGTGGCGTTGCTGCCGGGTGCGGCCTACGCACAGAGTTCGGTGACGCTGTCGGAGATCAGCGTCGTGTCGACGACGCCGGTCGGCGGCTCGGGCTCGGGCTCCACGCGGGCCGCCCCGCCGCTCGGCGCGACCCCGATCGTG